>NZ_BAGK01000174.1 GCF_000308795.1 Nocardia thailandica NBRC 100428
ACGATGGCGGTGATGGCCTGTTCGCGCGCGAAGTCGACCAGCAGGCCCTGCCAGGCCGCGACGCGGATGTTCGGCAGGTGCCCGGTGGCCTCGCGGATGAGTTCCATCCGCTCCTCCACCGTGAACATGCCCTGCTTCTTGGGGTTGATCATGACGGTGACGACGACCTCGTCGAACTGCGCCGCGGCGCGGGTGAAGACGTCGAGGTGACCATTGGTGATCGGGTCGAAGGACCCGGGACACAGTGCGGCAGCCATGCTGCGAACGCTAGCAGGCGGCGCCGGACGCGCCCATCAGCCGCGGAGGAACTCCGCGAGCTCGATCCTGGTCTCGCCGTACTTGCGCGGTTTTGCCGCGGAATAGCCCGCGGGCCAGTCGATCTCGGGAGAGCGGACCGATCGCTCCACGACGACCAGCGCCTCGGGCGCCAGCCAGCCGCCCGCGGCCAGCGCGGTCAGGTCGGCGATCACCTCCTCGGTGGTCACGTCGTAGGGCGGATCGGAGAACACCAGGTCGTAGGGCGCCGAGGGGCCCGCGGCCAGCACCGTGCGCACCGTCCCGAGCCGCAGGTCCGCGCCGGGCAGGCCGAGGTCGGCGATGTTGCCGCGCACCACCGCCGCGGCCCTGCGGTCGGATTCGACCAGCAGGGCGTGGGCCGCCCCGCGCGAGAGCGCCTCCAGCCCGAGGGCGCCGGAGCCGGCGTACAGGTCGAGCACCCGCCCGCCGTCCAGGTCGAGCCGGGCGTCGATGGCGCTGAACAGTGCCTCGCGCACCCGGTCCGAGGTGGGCCGGGTACCGGCGGGCGGCACCTTCAGGCGCCGCCCGCCCGCCGCACCGGCGACGATCCGGGTCATTCCGAGTCGAGGGTGGCCAGTTCGACCAGCAGGTCGCCGCCCTCGACCTGCTGCACCCGCCCGATGGCGAGGCGCCCGACCGTGCCACCGCGCGGCGCGGTGATGGCGGCCTCCATCTTCATGGCTTCGATGGTGCCGACGGTGTCGCCCGCGGCGATCTCGTCGCCCTCCGAGACGGCCAGGGTGACCACGCCGGCGAACGGCGCGGCGATGTGGCGCGGGTTGTCCTTGACCGCCTTCTCCGAGGCCGGGACCTCCGACGCGACGGACCGGTCGCGCACCGCCACCGGGCGCAGCTGCCCGTTGATGATGCACATGACCGTGCGCATCCCGCGCTCGTCCGGCTCGGAGATGGCCTCGAGGCCGATGAGCAGCGTGACACCCTTCTCCAGCTGGACCCGGTGCTCCTCGCCCCGGCGCAGGCCGTAGAAGAACTGGTTCTCCGAGAGCAGGGTCGTGTCGCCGTACTTGTCGCGGTGGGCGAGGAACTCGGCGGTCGGCCCGGGGAACAGCAGCCGGTTCAGGGCCGCGCGGCGCTCGGCGGAGGTGCCGTCGAGTTCCTTCTCGTCGGTGGCCGACAGCGGGGTCTCCGGCTTGGGCTCCGAGCGACCGGCCAGGGCCCGGCTGCGGAACGGCTCGGGCCAGCCACCGGCGGGGGTGCCCAGCTCGCCGCGCAGGAAGCCGACGACCGAGTCCGGGATGTCGTAGCGCCCCGGATCCTCGGCGAACTCCTCCACCGAGACCCCGGTGCCCACCAGCGCGAGCGCCAGGTCGCCGACGACCTTCGACGACGGGGTGACCTTGATCAGGCGGCCGAGCAGGCGGTCCGCGGCGGCGTACTTGGCCTCGACCTCCTCGAACCGGTCGCCCAGACCCAGCGCGATGGCCTGCTGACGCAGGTTCGACAGCTGACCGCCGGGGATCTCGTGGGTGTAGACGCGGCCGGTCGGCGCGGGCAGGCCCGACTCGAACGGCGCGTACACCTTGCGCAGCGCCTCCCAGTACGGCTCCAGGTCGCAGACGTTCTGCAGGTTCAGCCCGGTGTCGCGCTCGGTGTGCGCGGCCGCGGCCACGATCGCCGAGAGCGCGGGCTGGCTGGTGGTGCCAGCGAGCGCCGCGCTGGCGCCGTCGACCGCGTCGGCCCCGGCCTCCCAGGCGGCCAGGTAGGTGGCCAGCTGACCGCCCGGCGTGTCGTGGGTGTGCACGTGGACCGGCAGGTCGAAGTTGGCGCGCAGCGCGGTGACCAGTTTCGCGGCCGCGGGCGCGCGCAGCAGACCGGCCATGTCCTTGATGGCGAGCACGTGCGCGCCCGCCTCGACGATCTGCTCGGCCAGCTTCAGGTAGTAGTCGAGGGTGTAGAGGGTCTCGCCCGGGTTCATCAGGTCGCCGGTGTAGGACAGCGCGACCTCGGCCAGCGCCGTGCCGGTCTCGCGGACGGCGTCGATCGCCGGGCGCATCTGGTCGACGTTGTTGAGCGCGTCGAAGATACGGAAGATGTCGATACCGGTCGTGGTCGCCTCGGAGACGAACGCGCGGGTGACCTTCTCCGGGTACGGGGTGTAGCCGACGGTGTTGCGCCCGCGCAGCAGCATCTGCAGGTTGATGTTCGGCACTGCCTCGCGCAGGGCGGCCAGGCGCTCCCACGGATCCTCGTACAGGAACCGCAGCGCCACATCGTAGGTCGCGCCGCCCCACGCCTCGAGGGACAGCAGCTCGGGGGTCATGCGGGCCACGTGCCCGGCGACGCCGAGCAGGCCGTTGGTGCGCACGCGGGTGGCCAGCAGCGACTGGTGCGCGTCCCGGAAGGTGGTGTCGGTGACCGCGAGGGCCTTCTGCGCGCGCAGGGCGCGCGCGAAACCCTCCGGGCCCAGCTCGAGCAGCCGCTGCCGCGAACCGGCGGGCGGCTCGGCGGACAGATCGATGGCGGGCAGCTTGTCGTGCGGGTAGACCGTGGTCGGGCGTTCCCCGTTGGGCTTGTTGACGGTGATGTCGGCCAGGTACTCGAGGATCTTGGTGCCGCGGTCGGCCGAGACCCGGGTGCGCAGCAGCTCGGGCCGCTCGTCGATGAACGAGGTGGTGACCCGGCCCGCCTGGAAGTCGGGGTCGTCGAGCACGGCCAGCAGGTAGGGGATGTTGGTGGTGACGCCGCGGATGCGGAATTCCGCCAGCGCGCGGCGGGCGCGGGCCGCCGCGGCGGGCAGGTCGCGGCCGCGGCAGGTCAGCTTGACCAGCATGGAGTCGAAGTAGGCACCGATCTCCGCGCCCAGGTTGGCCCCGCCGTCGAGGCGGATGCCCGCGCCGCCGGGGGTGCGGTAGGCGGTGATGCGGCCGGTGTCGGGCCGGAAGCCGTTGGCCGGGTCCTCGGTGGTGATGCGGCACTGCAGCGCGGCGCCGTGGATGCGCACCGTGTCCTGGCTCAGGCCGAGGTCGGCCAGCGTCTCGCCCATGGCGATCCGCATCTGCGACTGCACCAGGTCGACGTCGGTGATCTCCTCGGTCACCGTGTGCTCGACCTGGATGCGCGGGTTCATCTCGATGAAGACGTGGTTGCCGCGCTCGTCGAGCAGGAACTCCACGGTGCCCGCGTTGCAGTAGCCGATCTGGCGGGCGAAGGCGACGGCGTCGTCGCAGATCCGCATCCGCAGCGCGGGATCGAGGTTCGGCGCGGGCGCGAGCTCGATGACCTTCTGGTGCCGTCGCTGCAGGGAGCAGTCCCGCTCGAACAGGTGCATGACGTTGCCCTGCCCGTCGGCCAGGATCTGCACCTCGATGTGGCGCGGGTTGACCACGGCCTGCTCGAGGAAGACCGTCGGGTCGCCGAAGGCCGACTCGGCCTCGCGCGAGGCGGCCTCGATGGACTCGCGCAGCTGCGCGGGCTCGGCGACCCTCCGCATACCGCGGCCGCCACCGCCCGCGACCGCCTTGACGAAGATCGGGAACCCGATCTCCTCGGACGCGGCGAGCAGTTCCTCCACGTCGGCCGAGGGCGCCGAGGACTTCAGCACCGGCAGGCCCGCCGCCCGCGCGGCCGCGATCGCGGTGGCCTTGTTGCCCGCCATCTCCAGGACCTCGGCGGAGGGACCGATGAAGGTGATGCCCTCGCGGGCGCAGGCGGCGGCCAGATCCGGGTTCTCCGAGAGGAAGCCGTAGCCCGGGTAGATCGCGTCGGCGCCCGCGCTCTTGGCGGCGTCGATGATCGCGTCGATGGACAGGTACGCCCGGACGGGGTGTCCTTCCTCGCCGATCTGGTACGACTCCGCCGCCTTCAGACGGTGGACGGAGTTGCGATCCTCGTAGGGAAAGACCGCGACCGTGCCGATGCCGAGTTCGTACGCGGCCCGGAAGGCGCGAATGGCGATCTCGCCGCGGTTGGCGACCAGGACTTTGGAGAACATTGACCCAAGGTACCCGCTGCCACCGGCGCGACCGACAGGGATCGGCCCTTCGCAGCACTCTTCACATCATTGGCTTGCAGGTTTGCGAAGTTGCGTTCACCGGGCCGTCATATCTCACCGCGGCACACCGGCGGGTGTGCGCGACCCGCTCGGCATCACCGCAGGTGACGGGCGTTTCGCCCGGCCGGGACGGACCCGCGGGCGGGCGGACGGGCGACCGAGCGGACGTGGAGTGCTCCTCGTCACATCGCGGCTCCGGCCTCCCGATCAGCGGGCGGCACGGCCTATGGTGGCGGACGCAGCTGGTTCGCCTGCGCGGTGGAAGAGTCGGAGCCCCGACCTCCCGCGCCGACGTCGAAACCCGCGCGCGGTGCGCGCCGGGCGAGAGGGAACCCGGTGGGAATCCGGGACTGTCCCGCAGCGGTATGCAGGAACGAAAGCCGTCACACGCACTGGGCGTCCGCCCGGGAAGCGGCGGCCGGTAGGTCGGAGAGCCCTCCGGTGCCCGCGAGTCCGAAGACCTGCCCGCTGTGCCGGACACGCCGTGTCCGGCGGCCTCCGCCTCGTGGACTGGGCGCGCGGACCTCCAGTGCCGTTCTCCCCGTGGCCGATTCCCGCCCCGGGCGCTCGCTGGTCGCCGCTCGCCCGCAGGGCGCGGGCCATCGGCAACCCATCGGGAGAACCCCTGTGACCCTGACGTCTTCCCCCTTCACCGCCACCGTACTCGGCCTGCCGCGGGTGGGCCCGCACCGCGAGCTCAAGCGTGCCACCGAGGCTTACTGGGCGGGCCGCGCCGGCGCGGCGGACCTGCGCGCGGTGGCCGCCGGGCTGCGCCGTGACCAGCTGCGCGCCCTGACCGAGGCCGGGCTGGATTCGGTGCCGGTCGGCACCTTCTCCTACTACGACCACGTCCTCGACACCGCGGCGCTGCTCGGCGCGCTGCCCGCCCGCGTCGCCGGCGTCGCCGACCCGCTCGACCGCTACTTCGCGGCCGCCCGCGGCACCGACTCCGTCGCGCCGCTGGAGATGACCAAGTGGTTCGACACGAACTACCACTACCTGGTTCCCGAGATCGACGCCGCGACCCGATTCGCCCTGCACCCCGACGACCTGCTCGAACAGCTGGCGGAGGCACTGGAGCTCGGCGTGCCCGCCCGCCCGGTCGTGCTCGGCCCGCTGACCTTCCTGAAGCTGAGCAAGCACGCCGACGGCGACCCGCTGGACCGGCTGCGCGACCTCGTGCCGCTGTATCGGGAACTGCTGACGCGGCTTGCGGAGGCGGGCGCGGCGTGGGTGCAGCTCGACGAGCCGATCCTGGTGACCGATCTGTCCGAGCCCGAGCTCGCCGCCGTCCGCGCCACCTATACCGCGCTGGCGGCGGGCGACGATCGCCCGGCCGTCCTGGTGGCCACCTACTTCGGCCACCCCGGCGCCGCCCTGGCTGCGCTGGCCGCGACGCCGGTCGAGGGCATCGCGCTCGACTGCACCGGGGACGCGCCGGCCGAGGCGGTGGCCCCGGTGTCTGCGCTGACCGGGAAACTACTGGTGGCGGGCGTGGTCGACGGCCGCAATATCTGGCGCGCCGACCTGGACGCCGCGCTGAGCACGCTGGACACGCTGCTCGGCAGCGCCGCCGCGGTGGCCGTGTCGAGTTCCTGCTCGCTGCTGCACGTGCCCTACGCGCTGTCGGCCGAGGCCGGCCTGGACGAGCGGCTGCGCTCCTGGCTGGCCTTCGGCGCGGAGAAGGTCGCCGAGATCGCGGCCCTGGCGACGGCGCTGACCGAGGGCACCGACGCCGTCGCCGACGCCCTGCGCGCCGCCCGCGACGCCGCGGCGACCCGGCGCACCGATCCGCGCCTGCGCGACGAGACCGTGCGCGCCCGCCTCGCCGCGCTGACCCCCGCCGACACACGGCGCGCCCCGGCGGGCGACCGCCGCGCGAAACAGCGCGCGCACCTGGATCTTCCGCCGCTGCCGACCACGACGATCGGGTCCTACCCGCAGACCCCGGCCATCCGGCGCGCCCGCGCCGAGCTGCGCGCCGGCGGGATCGACCGGGCGGAGTACGTGCGGCGGATGCGCGCCGAGATCGACGCGGTGATCGCCCTGCAAGAACGCCTCGGCCTCGACGTGCTGGTACACGGCGAGCCCGAACGCAACGACATGGTCCAGTACTTCGCCGAGCTGCTCGACGGCTTCGCCACCACCGAGCACGGCTGGGTGCAGTCCTACGGCACCCGCTGCGTGCGCCCGCCGATCCTGTTCGGCGACGTCACCCGGCCCGCGCCGATGACCCTGGAGTGGATCGGCTACGCCCGGACGCGCACCGCGAAACCGGTCAAGGCCATGCTCACCGGGCCGGTCACCATCCTGGCCTGGTCATTCGTCCGCGACGACCAGCCTCTGGCCGACTCCGCGCGCCAGGTCGCCCTCGCCATCCGCGACGAGGTCGCCGACCTGGAGGCGAGCGGCGTCCGGATCGTCCAGGTCGACGAGCCGGCGCTGCGCGAACTGCTGCCGCTGCGCGCGGCCGAGCAGCCCGCCTACCTGGCGTGGTCGGTGGCGGCGTTCCGGCTGGCCACCACCGGCGTCGCCGACACCACCCAGATCCACACCCACCTCTGCTATTCGGAGTTCGGCGCGATCATCGACGCCATCGCCGGGCTGGACGCCGACGTGACGTCGATCGAGGCGGCCCGCTCGCGGATGGAGGTCCTCGGCGACCTGAACGCCGCCGGTTTCGACCTCGGCGTCGGCCCCGGTGTCTACGACATCCACTCGCCGCGGGTGCCCTCGGTGGCGGAGATCACCGAGGCACTGCGTGCGGCACTGAAAGGCGTTCCCGCCGAGCGGCTCTGGGTCAATCCGGACTGCGGCCTCAAGACCCGAGGTCCGGTCGAGGTCGAGGCCTCGTTGCGCAATCTCGTCGCCGCGGCGCACGCCCTGCGCTGACCGCGCGCCCGTGCCGCCCGCGGGGACCTCCCCCGGGCGGGGACGGGTGTTCCGGCGAACGGTGCTCCGGGTCCGTGAGAGGGACCCGCAGCACCGTGTCGACGGACCGACCGGTTTGCTTCGCACGTTACACAGCCCCCTCCACGCGCAGAATCCCTTGCAAGACCGGGCTTCTCCGATCGGATGCGAACAGTCCAGCGAACTTTGCGAACGATGCGCGCTAGGATCTCTCCCGTGCGCAAGATGTACGCGGGCGCCCGGTTGCGCCGACTGCGCGAAGAACGGCGGATGACCCAGGCAGCGCTGGCCAAATCCCTGGATCTCTCGCCCAGCTACCTCAATCAGCTCGAGCGCGACCAGCGGCCCCTCACCATTCCGGTTCTGCTGAAACTGAACTCGACGTTCGACCTGGACGTGCAGTTCTTCGCGGCCGACTCCGACGCCCGGCTGGTCTCGGATCTGCACGAGGTGCTGGTCGAGGCGGCGGGCGGCGGGGACACCGCGCCGCTCACCGAGGTCGAGGAGCTGGCCACCCGGCTACCCGAGGTCACCAAGATCGTCATCGCGATGCACCGGCGGCTGCGCGCCGCCACCGATCAGCTCGATCTGCTGTCCTCGCGCGTGGACACCCCGACCGGCGCCCCCGGCACCCCGATGCCGTACGAGGACGTGCGCGACTTCTTCTACGACCACCGCAACCACATCTCCACCCTCGACCACGCCGCCGAGCAGCTGTTCGAGGAGTCCGGCCTGAGCATCGGCTCCCTCGACCGGCAGCTGGCCCGCGTCGCCGAGGAACGCGCCGGGGTCACCGTGCTGGTGCGCGGCGACGGCGCCGACCCGAACATCCCCAAACGCCACTACGACCCGGATACCCGGACCCTCACCCTGGCCCGCAGGCTGCGGCCCGGCCAGCGCGCCTTCCAGATCGCCACCACCCTCGGCCTGCTGCTCTACAGCCGCGAGATCGACACCGTCCTCTCCGAATCGCCCGCGCTGACCGGGGAATCGCGGACGCTGGCCCGGATCGGGCTGGCCAACTACTTCGCGGGCGCGCTGGTGCTGCCCTACGGCCGGTTCCTGCGCTCGGCCGAGGAACTGCACTACGACGTCGACCTGCTCGGGCTGCGCTTCGAAGTGGGTTTCGAGACGGTCTGCCACCGGCTGAGCACTCTGCAGCGTCAGGGTCAGCGGGGTGTGCCGTTCTTCCTGGTCCGCACCGACCGGGCCGGCAACATCTCGAAACGCCAGTCGGCCACCGCCTTCCACTTCTCCCGGGTCGGCGGTTCCTGCCCCCTGTGGGTGACCCACGAGGCCTTCGCCCATCCGGGCCGCATCCTCACCCAGGTCGCCGAGATGCCCGACGGCAGGCGCTACCTGTGGATCGCCCGCACCACCAGCGCCGCGCCGCAGGGGTTCGGCACCTCCACCAAACAGTTCACCATCGGTCTCGGCTGCGACATCGAATACGCCGACCGGCTCGTCTACTCCCAGGGCCTGGACATCGCCGACCCCTCGGTGGCGGTGCCGATCGGCGCGGGCTGCAAGGTGTGCGAGCGACCCGCCTGCGCGCAGCGCGCCTTCCCGCAGATCGGCAGGCCGCTGTCCCTCGCCGAACACACCAGCACCGACCTGCCCTATCCGCGGCTGGCCCGCTGATCAGGACTTCGCCAGGTACTCCAGCCGCTCGCCGTCCACGGCCGCCCGCATCATCTGCGCCAGGCCGGGATGGCGGGCCAGGCCGGGATCCTCGGCGACCACCGCGCGCGCGAGTTCCTGGGCGGCGGTGATGACCTCGAGATCGTCGAGCAGCGACAGCAGCCGCAGCGACCGCGCGGTGCCCGACTGCGCGGCGCCGAGCACGTCGCCCTCGCGGCGCTGGCGCAGATCGAGCACCGACAGCTCGAAGCCGTCGGTGGTGCCCGCGACGGCCTCCAGCCGGGCCATGGCGCTGCCGCCGGGCGCCGCGTCGGTGATGAGCAGGCACAGCCCGGGGTGTTCGCCCCGGCCGACCCGGCCGCGCAGCTGGTGCAGCTGGCTCACGCCGAACCGGTCGGCGTCCACGATCACCATGACCGTCGCATTGGGCACGTCGACCCCGACCTCGACGACGGTGGTACACACCAGGACATCGATCTCGGCGGCGTTGAACTGCCGCATCACCGTGTCCTTCTCGTCCGCGGGCAGCCGGCCGTGCAGCAGGCCGACCCGCACCCCGGCCAGGGCGCCCGCCGAGAGCTGCTCGTACATGTCGAGCGCGGCCTGGGTGGTCGGCCCCTCCTTCTCCTCGCTCTTCTTGCGGCCCTTGCCCGGCTGCTCGGCATCGTTGTCGGAGTCGCCGATCCGCGAGCACACCACATAGGCCTGCCTGCCCGCCGCGACCTCCTCGAGGATGCGTTCCCAGGCACGGTCGACCCAGCCCGGATGCAGCTTGCGGGCGACCACCCGGGAGGTGATCGGCGAACGGCCGCTCGGCAGCTGGGTCAGCGTGGAGGTCTCCAGGTCGCCCAGGGTGGTCATGGCGATGGTGCGCGGGATCGGGGTGGCCGTCATGACCAGCAGGTGCGGGCTCACCCCGTTCTTCGCCTTGGCCCGCAGCGCGTCCCGCTGTTCGACGCCGAAGCGGTGCTGCTCGTCCACGACGACCGCGCCGAGGTCGAAGAACTCGACGTTGTCCTGGATGAGGGCGTGCGTGCCGATGACGATGCCCGCCGTGCCGGTCATCGCGTCCAGCAGGGCCGCCTTCTTCGCGCCCGCCGACATCGAGCCGGTCACCAGCACCAGTTTGGTGGCGTCCTCGGCGGCGCCCAGTTCCCCGGCGGTGCCCAGGTCGCCGAGCATCTTCGACAGCGACCGGTAGTGCTGGGCGGCCAGCACCTCCGTCGGGGCGAGCAGCGCGCACTGCCTGCCGGAGTCGACCACCTGCAGCATGGCGTGCAGGGCGACGATGGTCTTGCCGGAACCGACCTCGCCCTGCAGCAGCCGGTGCATGGGCCGGGTGCGCGACAGGTCCTGCGAGATCTCGTCGATGACCTGACGCTGCCCGTCGGTGAGGGTGAACGGCAGCCGCTCGCCGAAGGCGGCGACCAGCCCGTCGGGCCGCGGCGGGCAGGCGGGCGCGGTACGCCCCTCCACCTCGTGCCTGCGCTCGGCCAGCACCAGCTGCAGGGCGAGGGCCTCGTCGAAACGCAGCCGCTCCCTGGCCTGTTCGATGTCGGCGCGGCGCTCGGGCAGGTGGATCAGGCGCAGCGCGTCGGAGACACCGAGCAGCTGCCGGTCGGCACGCAGGTCCTCGGGCAGGGGGTCCTCGATCGGGTCGAGCTGGTCGAGGACCTGGCGCACACAGGCCAGGATGTCCCAGCTCTGCACCTTGGCCGTCGCCGGATACACCGGGACGAACTCGCGCTCGAAGAAGGAGGCGTCCACGCCGCCCTCGCCCTTCGCGCTGCGGGCCAGTCCGCGCAGGGCGCCGCTCCCGCGCACGGTGGTCAGTTCCTCCACGCCGGCCTCGGCCTTGTCCGGCAGGATCAGGTAGTCCGGATGCGAGAGGTTCCAGCGGTCCGGGCGCCACCAGTGCACGGTGCCCGACAACATGGCCCGCACGCCCTCGCGCACCACGTAGCCGACCTTGTCACCGCTGAAGAAGGTGGCCTCCACCGGGCTCGCGCCGCCGGTGTCGAGCTGCACCCGCAGCATCTTGCCGCGCCGGTTCTTCATCGGGCGCAGTTCGGCCTTGGTGATCCGGCCCATGACGGTGATGTGGGCGCCCTCCTCGGGCTGCTCCTCGGTCAGCGGCTGCCCCTGGGTGGCGTAGCGGGCCGGGTAATGGCGCAGCAGATCCTCCACGGTGGTCATGTCGAAGGACTCGGCCAACTGCCCGGCGGCCTTCGCACCCAGCACGTGATCGAGACGGTCGCTCAGTGTCGTCATCTACTCGGCCCCATCTCTACTCGACCCCGATCTGCACCAGATCCGCTTGCTGCCCACCGGAATACACCACCACCTCGACACCGGGGAACCCGGCCGTCACATGTTCCTCCAGCTCGCGGGCGAGCTCCTCGCCCGCCTCGGCGCCCAGCAGCAGCGTCACCAGCTCACCGCCGAGCCCGAGCATCCGGTCGAGCAGGATGCGGCCCGCGCCCGCCACGTCGGGATCGATCACCACCACGTCCTGGCCGACCAGGCCGAGACCGTCACCGGGCGAACAGGTCCCGACCATCGTCAGCGCCCGCACCCGGGCCGCGCGCAGCGCGCCCCAGCGCATGGTCGCCGCCGCCTCGGACATGGCGAAGACGTCGTCGGCGGCGATGCGCTCACGGTCGTGGACCGCCAACGCCGCCAGCCCCTGCACCATGGAGGCGCTGGGCAGCAGCAGCACCTCGCGCGAGCGGGCCCGCGCGGCCATGCCGACCGCGACCAGCTCCTGCGCGGGCAGCGCGCCGTTGGGCAGGACCAACACCTCGCGATGCGGCATGCGGCGGATGGCGGCCAGCAGCACGTCGCTGCCCACGCCACGGTCCCCGCGCAGCACCACCGCGCCCGCGTCCTCGAACAGCCGCGCGGCGCCCGACCCCTGGGCGACCGCGAGCACACCGCGATCGGCGGGCACCCCCGCGGGCACCCGCGGCGACGAGCCGCCCGCCCCGCGCAGCGCCGCGCTGACGGCCGCGCTCAGCACGGTCGTCGATCCGGCGGCGTCACCGGTCGCCCGCAGGGTGCTGCGCAACTCGGCCAGCACGCTGCGCAGGCCGCTGGACCGGTTGCCCCGCGCCGACCCCGTGCCGCCCGCCCCGTCCCCCTCGGCGGCGGCCTCCGCCTCCGACAGCGCGGCGAAGACCTCGGCGCCGGTCTGCAGATGGTCGGCGTGCGGCGCGGTCACCGCGAAACTCTCGACGTGGATCCCGCGGACGGTGCCGACGGCCATCCCCGCCTCGATCGCGGCGCCCGCGTCACGGCAGTGCACGTGGACCGACCAGGTCCCGGCGCCGTCGCCGACGACGACCACCGAATCCCCTAGCACGGACAGCCGGTCGCGCAGCCGGTCCGCCCCGTCGGTACCGGCCCCCTCGACCAGGTACATCACCTCGAAGTGCGGGTCCTCGGTGCCGCCGAACTCCCCGGACCGATCGGCGTGCGCCAGCTCCGCCATCGCCCGCCGGGCCACCGGGGCATAATCCGGGCGCGATGCGGCCGCGCCGGTCTGCGCCTCCCCGCTCCCTGCCGCAACGTCGGTCCGCGCCTCCCCGCTCCCTGCCGCAACGCCGGTCCGCGCCTCCCCGCCCGTCCCTGCCGCAACGCCGGTCTGCGCTGCCCCGCTCGCCTGCGCTGCCCCGCTCGCCTGCGCTGCCCCGCCGCTGTGCGCTGCCCCGCCCGGCTGCGCCGGCGTCCCGGTCTGCGCCGCCTCGCTTGTCTGCGGCACCCCGCCGCTCCGTGCAGCCCCGGACGTCTGCGCCGCCCCACCGGGCTGCGCTACCCCGCCCGCCTGCGCCGCCCCACCGGGCTGCGCTGCCCCGGACGTCTGCGCCGACGTGCCGGTCTGCGCTACCCCGCTTGTCTCCGCCGCCCCGCCGCCCTGTGCGCCGTCGGTCTGCGCTACCCCGCCCGACCGCGCGGCGCCGCCGGTCTGTGCCGCCACGCTGGTCCCCGCCGCCACGCTGGTCTGTGCGGGTCCGGCCGTCTGCGCGGACCCGTCGGTGGGCGAGCCCGCCGTCGGGCGCGCGCCGAGATCCGTTGCCGGGGCGGCGCGCCCGGCCGTTTCGGCCGCCGGATCTCCCGCCTCGTCTCCGGGGCGCGCCGGTGGTTCCTCGGAGCGACCATCCGCGGTGGGCCGACCCGCGACGTCGTGCGGGGAATCGCCGTCCGTCTGCCCGGCCGTGTAGACGGGGCGCTCGGCGGTCCGCCCGCACACCTCGTCGACCAGGCAGTCCAGCAGGACGAGCAGCCCGCGCGCACCGGCGTCGACGACACCGGCGGCCCGCAGGACGCCGAGCTGGCGGGGGTCGTCGCCGAGCGCGCGCGCCGCCCCGTCGGCCGCGGCGCAGGCGACCTGTTCGAGCCGCTGCTCGGGGCAGTCCCGCGCGGACTCGGCGGCCCGGTCCGAGGACGGTGAGGATCGTGCCCTCCACGGGGGTGCTCAGGCCGCCGCGC
>NZ_BAGK01000173.1 GCF_000308795.1 Nocardia thailandica NBRC 100428
ACTACCGCTCCTCGAATCCGGTCAGTCCGCCGCGCGCGGGCTCCCAGCTTTCCACAACCAGGTCGACCCGGCCAGGCGCATCGCCGGATCGCAGCAGCGCCAGCAGCCGTTCGGCGCGGTCGCGCGGCCCTTCGGCGGTGACGTGCACGCGGCCGTCGGCGGTGTTGCGCGCCGAGCCGACCAGCCCGAGTTCCAGTGCGCGCGAACGGGTCCACCAGCGGAACCCGACGCCCTGCACCCACCCGTGCACCCAGGCGACGAGCCGGACCGGGGCGGTGTCCATCAGGCCTCGACGGAGAAGTTCAGCGTGACCTTGCTGCCCGCCTTCAGGGTGCGCCCGACGGTGCACACCCGGTCGACGGCCCGCTGCACGGTGACCAGCAGGCGTTCGCGGGCGGCCTCGTCCAGCTCCGAGAGGTCGATCTCGAGGACCTCGTCGAGCTGGGGGTACACCTCGTTCTCGCGGTCGGCGTCGCCGGAGACGCGGATGGTGGCGTCGAAGTTGTCGCCGAGGCGGCGCGAGAGGGGTAGGTCCGAGCTCAGGCCGGTGCAGGCGGCGAGCGCGATCTTGAGCAGCTCGCCCGGGGTGAACACGCCGGGGACGTCGGCCGAGCCGATGAGCACCTCGGCGCCCCGGGTGCTGCGCCCGGTGTAGCGGCGCGTTCCGGTGCGTTCCACCCACAGTTCGGTGGTGCCGGGGGTGGTCACGGGTGCGTTCTGCTCAGCCATGAGTGCGATCCTGCCATGTGGGTGTTCTCCGGGGTGACGACCGGTCGAACGCCGGGCGGCCCGGCGGCATTCCTCGCCCCGGGGTCAGGGCCGGAACCGGTAGCCCATGCCCGCCTCGGTGAGCAGATGCCGCGGCCGGGCCGGATCGTCCTCGAGTTTGCGGCGCAGCTGGGCCAGGTAGACGCGCAGGTAGTGGGTCTCGGAGTCGTAGGCGGGGCCCCACACCTCGCGCAGCAGTTCCTTGCGCCCGACCAGCTTGCCGCGGTGCCGCACGAGCATCTCGAGCATCCCCCACTCGGTGGGCGTCAGGTGCACCGGCTGCCCTCGCTTGGTCACCTGTTTGGCGGCGAGGTCGACGGTGAAGGAGTCGGTGACCACGACCGGGTCGTCGACATCGCTCGCCGCGGCGCCGCGCCGCACGGCGGCGCGCAGCCGGGCCAGCAGCTCGTCCATGCCGAACGGCTTGGTGACGTAGTCGTCGGCGCCCGCGTCCAGCGCCTCGACCTTGTCGGCGGAGTCGGTCCTCGCCGAGAGCACGATCACCGGCACCGAGGTCCAGCCGCGCAGCCCGGCCAGCACCTCGACCCCGTCGATGTCGGGCAGGCCCAGGTCGAGCACGACCACGTCGGGTCGCTTCTCCGCGGCCAGCCGCAGCGCGGCGGTGCCGGTGCCCGCGGTGATCACCTCGTAGCCGCGCACCGACAGGTTGATGCGCAGTGCCCGCACGATCTGCGGTTCGTCGTCGACCACGAGCACCGTCACGGCGCCGGGCGCTTTGTCGGTCATCACCCGTCCTTCGCTGGGTCGGCCGGTGGTGTCCCGGCGGGCAGGTCGACGAGCACGGTGAGCCCGCCGCCCGGTGTCGGTTCGGCCCGGACGCTACCGCCCATGGCCTCGACGAAGCCGCGCACCACCGACAGGCCGAGGCCGACCCCGGTGGTGTTGTCCCGGTCGCCGAGGCGCTGGAACGGCTCGAAGATCGCGTCCTCCTCGCCCGCGGCGATGCCGGGACCGTGGTCGACGACCGCGATCTGCACCCGCTCACCGTCGCGTTCGGCGGTGACCCGCACCGGCGCGGTCCCGGAGTGCCGCAGCGCGTTGTCGAGCAGGTTGGCCAGGACCCGTTCCAGCAGGCCGAGATCGGCGAGGACGGAGAACTCGCCGACCTCGACGGTGACCCGGTCGCGGGCCGCGCGCCGCAGTCCCCGCGCGCCCATGCCGACGCCGACCAGCGCGCGGTGCGCGACCTCGTCGAGGTAGACCCGCTGGGTCCGCGGCGCGACCACGCCGACGGCCAGCCGCGAGGAATCCAGCAGATTCCCGACGAGCGCGGTCAGCTGGTCGACGGACTCCTCGACGGTCTCGAGCAGCTCGGCGGTGTCGGCGGGGGAGAACTCGACATCGCCGCTGCGCAGGCTCGACACGGCGGCCTTGGCCCCGGCCAGCGGGGTGCGCAGGTCGTGGGACACCGCCGAGAGCAGCGCGCGCCGCAACCGGTCGGCCTCCAGCAGGGCGGCCGCCGCGCCCGCCTCCTCGGCCAGCCGGGCCTGATTGACCAGTCCCACCGCCTGATTCACCACCGCGCTGAGCACCGGCCGGTCCGCGGCGGCGGGTCGGGGCCCGGCCAGCAGCAGGGCGCTGTCGGCGTCGCCCGCGCCGATGACCGTGTCGGCGTCGTCGTCGGCGGTGGGCGGTGTCGCGCCGACCGCGGCGACGATCGTGGGGCCGCAGCGCAGGCTCACCGCCCGCTGGCCGTAGGTCTCGCGGACCTGTTCGAGCAGCCGGGGCAGGTCCGCGCCGTGCAGGACCGCGCCGGCGAACAGGGTGAGCAGTTCGGCCTCGCGGGACGCCTTGCGCGCCTGCCGGGTTCGTTCGGCCGCGACGTCGACGAGGCCGGCGACCGCGACGGCGACGATCAGCATCACCACCACGGTCACGAAGTTGTCGGGTTCGGCGATGGTCAGGCTGTAGCGCGGCGCGGTGTAGAACCAGTTGAGCAGCAGTCCCGACAGCAGCGCCGAGGCGGCGGCGGGCAGCACGCCGCCGAGCAGCGACACCGCGACAACGCCGACGAAGAACACCGCGCTCAGTCCGCCCAGTTCGAGGAACCCGTCGAGACCGAACGAGCTGATCACGCTGACCAGCACCGGGACGACGAACGCGGCCGACCACGCCGACACCGGCCTGCGCAGCCGCCGGGCGGGCACGCGCGCGCCACGGCCCGCCTCCTCGTGGGTCACCATGTGCACGTCGATCTTCCCGGACCGCTGCACGACCGTCGCGCCGATGCCCTCGTCGAGGATGCGGGCCCAGCGCGAGCGCCGCGAGGTGCCGAGCACCAGCTGGGTCGCGTTGACCTCGCGGGCGAAGTCCAGCAGCGCGCCGGGCACGTCCTGCCCGGTGACGGTGTGCAGCGACGCGCCGAGGCCGGCCGCCAGATCGCGCAGCCGGGCCAGCCGTTCGGTGGAGACCCCGGCCAGGCCGTCCCCGCGCACGACGTGCACGACCACCAGCTCCGCGCTCGACTTGGAGGCGATCCGGCCGGCGCGCCGCACCACGGTCTCGGATTCGGGCCCGCCGGTGACCGCGACGACGACGCGCTCCCTGGCCTCCCACACGTCGGTGATCCGGTGCTCGGCGCGGTATCTCGCCAGCGCGGCGTCGACCTGGTCGGCCAGCCACAGCAGCGCCAGCTCGCGCAGCGCGGTGAGGTTGCCGGGCCGGAAGTAGTTGCGCAGCGCGGCGTCGACCTTGTCGGCGGCGTAGACGTTGCCGTGGGAGAGCCTGCGCCGCAACGCCTCCGGGGTGAGATCGACCAGCTCGACCTGGTCGGCGCCGCGGACGACGGCGTCGGGCACGGTCTCGCGCTGGGGGACGCCGGTGATCTGCTCGACCACGTCGTTGAGGCTCTCCAGGTGCTGGACGTTGACCGTGGAGATGACGTCGATGCCCGCGTCGAGGATCTCCTCGACGTCGCGCCAGCGCTTGGCGTTGCGGCTGCCCGGCACATTCGTGTGGGCCAGCTCGTCGACGAGCACGACCGCGGGCCTGCGCCGTAGCACCGCCTCGACGTCGAGCTCGGGCAGCGTGGTGCCCCGGTAGGACACGTTCCGGCGCGGGATCACCTCGATCCCGTCGAGCAGGGCCGCGGTCTTCGCGCGCCCGTGGGTCTCCACCACCGCGGCGACGACGTCGCGGCCGCGTTCGAGCCGCCGGTGCGCCTCGCCGAGCATCGCGTAGGTCTTGCCGACGCCCGGCGCCGCGCCCAGGTAGATGCGTAGCCGACCGCGGGTCACTCGTTCATCATCGCCGGTCGTGCCGTCTCCGCGGGGACGCGCACGGGCAGCACCGCGACCGATGTCGACGCCACCGGTGCCCCGCGGCCGAGCACGCGCAAGACCAGCAGGGCGGCTACGAAGCCGAAGACCACGCACACGGTCACCGCGGACACGGCGATCTCCTCTCGCTCACGGCGGGCCGGACCGGGCGGCTGCGCCGGTTCCGTCGTCCCGTTGTACCGCCGCCGCGGCGGGGGCTCCGCGATCTTTACGACCTCTTGACGCCCGCGCCCGCGTCCTTGACGCCGATCGCGCGCGGCGGCGCGGCGATGTCAACGCCGCGTCAAGAGACCGGCGGCCCGCGTCAAGGACCCGTAAGGGACCGGTCCGGCGCGCCGGATCGGCGCTTGTATGACAGCGCGCCCGAAAGCCGGGCGATGAGAGGAAGTCATGTCTGTGGTGGTGTTCACGGTGCTCACCGTGGCCGCGTTCGCGCTGCTCGGCCTGATCCGGCGCGGGGTGGAGAAGCTGTGATCGCGAACCTGATCGGCCTGGCGCTGGCCGCAGGCGTCGCGGTGTTCCTCGTCGCGGCCCTGCTGTTCCCCGAGAGGTTCTAGGTGAGGTTCTAGGTGAGTACGACGACAGCCGGGATCGCCTTCGTGGCGTCCCTGGTCGCGGCGCTGGCACTGGTCCACGTGCCGCTGGGCGACTACATGTACCGCGTGGTCGGCGGCCGCGCGCACAGCCGGGTCGAGCGGGCCGTCTACCGGGTCATCGGCGCCGACCCCGGGATCGAGCAGACCTGGCCGGTCTACGCCCGCAGCGTCCTCGCGTTCTCGGCGGTGAGCGTGCTGCTGCTGTTCTTCTTCCAGCTGGCGCAGGGTCACCTCCCGCTGCACCCGACCGATCCGGGCACCGAGATGACCCCCGCCCTGGCCTGGAACACGGCGGTCAGCTTCGTCACCAACACCAACTGGCAGAACTACGCCGGCGAATCCACCCAGGGCCACCTGGTGCAGATGGCCGGGCTGGCGGTGCAGAACTTCGTGTCCGCGGCGGTCGGGATCTCGGTGGCGGTGGCCCTGGTCCGCGGGTTCGCGCGCCGCCACACCGGGGAACTGGGCAACTTCTGGGTCGACCTGGTCCGGATCAGCCTGCGCCTGCTGCTGCCGCTGGCCTTCGTCTTCGCGATCGTGCTGGTCGCGGGCGGGGTGATCCAGAACTTCGCCGGCCACGACCAGGTCGCGACCACCCTCGGCGGCGCGCCGCAGACGCTGACCGGCGGGCCGGTGGCCTCCCAGGAGGTCATCAAGGAACTCGGGACCAACGGCGGCGGCTTCTACAACGCCAACTCCGCGCACCCGTTCGAGAACCCGGCCACCTGGACCAACTGGATCGAGATCTTCCTGCTGCTGGTGATCGCCTTCTCCCTGCCGCGCACCTTCGGCCGCATGGTCGGCTCGGTGAAGCAGGGCTACGCCATCGTCTCGGTGATGGTGGTGCTCGCGCTGATCGCCGTCACCCTGACCAACCTGTTCCAGCTCCAGCACCACGGCACCGTGCCGACCGCCGTCGGCGCCTCGCTGGAGGGCGTGGAAACCCGCTTCGGCGTGGCGGATTCGGCCACGTTTGCCACCGCGACCACGCTGACCTCGACGGGCGCGGTGAACTCCTTCCACGACTCCTACACCAGCCTCGGCGGCATGATGACCATGGTCGACATGCAGCTGGGCGAGGTCGCGCCCGGCGGGGCCGGCTCGGGCCTGTACGGCATGCTGATCCTGGCGATCATCACCGTCTTCGTCGCCGGGCTCATGGTCGGCCGGACACCGGAGTACCTGGGCAAGAAGATCACCCCGCGCGAGATCGAACTGGCGGCGACCTACTTCCTGGTCAGCCCGCTGCTCGTGCTGGTCGGCACCGCGGTGGCCGTGGCCATGCCGGGCCAGCGGGCCGGCATGCTCAACTCCGGGCCGCACGGGCTCTCGGAGGTGCTGTACGCCTTCACCTCCGCGGCCAACAACAACGGCTCGGCCTTCGCCGGCCTGACCGGCAACACCGACTGGTACAACACCGCGCTCGGCCTGACGATGCTCTTCGGCCGCTTCGTGCCGATCATCGTCGTTCTCGCGCTGGCCGGTTCGCTGGCCGCCCAGGGCAGCACCCCCGCGTCCGCGGGCACCCTGCCCACCCACCGGCCGCAGTTCGTCGGCCTGGTCGCCGGGGTCACGGTGATCCTGGTCGCGCTCACCTTCCTGCCCGCGCTCGCGCTCGGGCCGCTCGCCGAGGGAATCCACTGATGTCCGCTCCCACTCTCGAATCCCCCGCGGCGCCGCCGCGTCCGCGCGGCGGCGCCCCGCGCGGGATCCTCGACCCGGGCCTGCTGCTGTCCGCGCTGCCCGGCGCCGTGCGCAAGCTGGATCCGCGCACCCTGTGGCGCACGCCGATCCTGCTGATCGTGGAGATCGGCGCGGCCTGGTCCACCGTCCTCGCCGTCGCCGACCCGAGCTTCTTCGGCTGGGCGATCGTGGTGTGGCTGTGGCTGACCGTGCTGTTCGCCACCCTGGCCGAGGCGGTCGCCGAGGGCCGGGGCAAGGCCCAGGCCGACACCCTGCGCAAGGCCAAGACCGACACCGCCGCCCGCAGGCTGGCGGACTGGTCACCGGGGGCGCGGGTCGTCGAGGAACCCGTCGCGGCCTCGGCACTGCGGCGCGGCGACCACGTCGTCGTGGAGGCGGGTCAGGTGATCCCCGGCGACGGCGACGTGGTCGAGGGCATCGCCTCGGTCGACGAATCCGCCGTCACCGGCGAATCCGCCCCGGTCATCCGGGAATCCGGCGGCGACCGCAGCGCCGTCACCGGCGGCACCACCGTGCTCAGCGACCGGATCGTCGTGCGGATCACCCAGGAACCGGGCGCCGGCTTCCTCGACCGGATGATCGCGCTCGTCGAAGGCGCGAGCAGGCAGAAGACACCCAACGAGATCGCGCTCGACATCCTGCTGGCCGCCCTGACGATCATCTTCGTGTTCGCCGTGGTGACCCTGCAACCGATGGCGATCTTCGCCGTGTCGGGCGATCCCGGCATGCCGGATTCGATCGCGCTGGACGCGCACGGGATCACCGGCATCGTGGCGGTGTCGCTGCTGGTCTGCCTGATCCCCACCACCATCGGCGCGCTGCTCTCGGCCATCGGCATCGCGGGCATGGACCGCCTGGTCCAGCGCAACGTCCTGGCGATGTCGGGTCGCGCGGTGGAGGCGGCCGGCGACGTGAACACCCTGCTGCTGGACAAGACGGGCACCATCACCCTGGGCAACCGGCAGGCCGCGGACTTCCTCGCGGCACCGGGCGTCCCGGACGACGAGCTCGCCGACGCCGCCCAGCTGTCGAGCCTGGCCGACGAGACCCCCGAGGGCCGCTCGATCGTGATCTACGCGAAGCGGGCCCACGGCAAGCGCGAACGCACGCCCGGCGAACTGACCGGCGCGACCTGGGTGGAGTTCACCGCGCAGACCCGCATGTCCGGCGTCGACCTCGCCGACGGCCACCGGTTGCGCAAGGGCGCGGCCTCGGCCGTGAGCGCATGGGTCCGCGCCGAGGGCGGTACCGTCCCGCCGGAGGTCGGCGCGATCGTCGACGGCGTCTCGGCCTCCGGCGGCACCCCGCTCGTGGTCGGCGAGCTCCGCGCGGGCACGGCCCGCGTGCTGGGCGTGGTGCACCTGAAGGACGTGGTCAAACACGGGATGCGGGACCGCTTCGAGCACATGCGGCGCATGGGCATCCGCACGGTGATGATCACCGGCGACAACCCGCTCACCGCGAAGGCCATCGCCGACGAGGCCGGGGTCGACGACTTCCTCGCCGAGGCGACCCCCGAGGACAAACTCGCGCTGATCAAGGCCGAGCAGGAAGGCGGCAGGCTGGTCGCGATGACCGGGGACGGCACCAACGACGCCCCCGCCCTGGCCCAGGCCGACGTGGGCGTCGCCATGAACACCGGCACCTCGGCCGCCAAAGAGGCGGGCAACATGGTGGATCTGGACTCCGATCCCACCAAGCTGATCGAGATCGTCGAGATCGGCAAGCAGCTGCTCATCACCCGGGGCGCGCTGACCACGTTCTCCATCGCCAACGACATCGCCAAGTACTTCGCCATCATCCCGGCGCTGTTCGTCTCGCTGTACCCGGGGCTGGACCGGCTCGACATCATGCGCCTGGCCAGCCCGCAGTCGGCGATCCTGTCCGCGGTGATCTTCAACGCCCTGGTCATCGTCGCGCTGATCCCGCTCGCCCTGCGCGGGGTCCGCTACCGGCCCGCCGACGCCTCGGCCCTGCTGACCCGCAACCTCGCCCTGTACGGGCTCGGCGGTGTCGTCGCGCCGTTCGTCGGCATCAAACTCATCGACCTGATCGTCCAGCTCCTCCCCGGGATGTCCTGATGCCTGCTCTCTCCCTCCGCGACGCGACCTGGCTCCGCCAGCACCTGGCCGGTCTGCGCGCCCTGCTCGTCCTCACCGTGATCACCGGCCTGGTCTACCCGCTGGCGGTGTTCGCCGTCGCCCAGCTGCCCGGCCTGCGCGAACGCGCCCAGGGCTCGCTGCGCACGGTCGACGGCACGCTGGTCGGCTCGAGCCTGATCGGGCAGTCGTTCACCGGCGCCGACGGCGCCGCGCTGCCCGGCTACTTCCAGTCCCGGCCCTCGGTGGCCGGCGACGGCTACGACCCGCTGTCCACGGCGGCGAGCAATCTCGGCCCCGAGGACGTCGTCGACACCGCGAGCAGGCCGAGCCTGCTGAGCACGGTGTGCGCGCGGAGCAAGGAGGTCGGCGACCGTGAGGGGGTCACGGCGGCCGCCCGTTCTGCACACCGGGCGGCGTCGGCGCGGTGCTGTCGGTGCTGGGGCCGCGCGACGCCGACGGCGGGGTCTCGCGCCCGGTCGCGGTGGTCAGCGTGAACGAATCCTGCCCGGCCGCACCGTTTCTCGCCGAGTACCGGGGTGTGCGGGTGACCTGCGCCGAGCCCGGCGCCGACTACGCCGCAGGCCGGATCGTCCCGATCCGCGGCGACGCCCCCGCCGATCCCGCGGTGCCCGCCGACGCGGTGACCGCGAGCGGCAGCGGCCTCGACCCGCACATCTCGCCCGCCTACGCCGAGATCCAGGTCGCGCGGGTGGCGCGGGCACGCGGGGTCGCGCCCGAGCGGGTCCGCGCCGTGCTCGCCGCGCACACCGACGGCCGCACCCTGGGCTTCCTGGGCGAGCCGCGCGTGAACGTGCTGGAACTCAACATCGACCTGGACGCGCGCTACCCCGTCCCCCGCTGACGCGGGCGCGGCGCCGGCCGGGCGGCGACCGCCCGGCCGGAGCTCCGCGCTACTCGATGATCAGCTGCCAGTCGTCGGGCACCCCCGAGGTCCGCACGTGATCGCCGGCCGCCTCGAGGTCGAGGGTCGTGTCGCCCAACCGGAATTCCGACAGCACGAGGCGTCCCCAGTCCGAGGGGACGCGCGGCGAGATCGTCAGGGTCCGGTTGGGCACGTCGGGCTGCAGCCCGAGGAACGAACGCACCAGCAGCAGCGGCGCCGCGCTCGCCCACGCCTGCGGCGAGCACGAGGTCGGATACGGCACCGGCGCGGCGAAACGGCCGCGCGGGAATCCGCAGAAGAGCTCGGGCAGCCGCCCGTCGAAGGCCGCGGCCGCGTCCAGCAGGCCGCCGGCGAGCCGGATCGCCAGCTCGGCCGCGCCGGGGACGTGCCGGTAGCGCATGAGCCCCGCCACCGCGATCGCGGTGTCGTGCGGCCACACCGAGCCGCAGTGGTAGCTCATCGGGTTGTAGGCGCCCATGGACGTGGCCAGGGTACGCAGGCCGAAACCCGAATCCATCTCCGCGCCCGCGAGGTGCTGCACCAGCTCGGCCGCGTGCTCGTCGGTGGCGATCCCCGACCACAGGCAGTGCGCCACGTTGCTGGTGAGCGCGTCGACCTTGCGTTTGCCGCCGTCGAGGGCCACGGCGTACCAGCCGCGTTCGGGTAGCCAGAACTGCTCGGCGAACTTGATCCGCAACTGCGCGGCGCGATCCCGCAACCGGGTCGCGGTCGGATAGTCGCCGAACGCCTCGGCCAGTTCGGCCCGCCCCAGGTACGCGGCATAGACGTAGCCCTGCACCTCGCACAGCGCGATCGGCGCCTCGGCCAGCCTGCCCTCGGCGAAGTTGATGCCGTCGAAACTGTCCTTCCAGCCCTGGTTGATCAGCCCGCGATCGGTGGCCCGCTGGTATTCGACGAAGCCGTCCCCGTCGCGGTCGCCGTACTCGGTGATCCAGGCGATGGCCTGGTCGGCGGCGGGCAGCAGCGCCTGGATGGCGTTCGGATCGGCGCCCCAGCGCAGGCATTCGGCGAGCAGCATGACGAACAGCGGGGTGGCGTCGACGGTGCCGTAGTAGATCTGGCCGCCGAGCACCTGCCCGACCGCGGGGCCGCGCCGCATCTCGTGCATGATCCGGCCCGGCTCCTCCTCCACGAGCGGATCGACGGCCTGGCCCTGCAATTCGGCCAGCTGTTGCAGGGTGCCCAGCGCGAGATCGACCTCGAGCGGCAGCGACATCCACGCGGTGAGCAGCGAGTCGCGGCCGAACAGGGTCATGAACCAGGGCGCGCCCGCCGCGACGAACGGGCGGCCGGTGCCGGTATCGCTGTGGATCTGCAACGCGCCGAGGTCGCTCTCGGTGCGGCGCAGGACCCGGGTCAGCAGCTGGGAATCGGAGGTGATGTCGGTGGCGGTGTTGCGCCAGGCCTGGATCTTGCGCACCGGCTCGCTGGCCCGGTACCGCTCCCCGACGGTGCCCTGGGTGGGCGCGCGCTGCGCGGCGCCCGCGGGCGAGGCGGTGATCTCGGTCTGCCAGCGGCCGCCCGCGGGGACGACGACCCGCCAGATCATGGTGCCCGGCAGCACCATCGGCTCCACGCTCGACGTCAGCGCGAGCCCGCGCGACAGGTCCGAGCGGTCGTGCAGCAGCAATTCGCCGTCAGTGGTGGTCATCTCGGCGCGCCTGCCGCCCGAGCGGCCCTCCTTGACCGAGAACAGGTCGACGAAGTCGGCATCGACGTGCAGCTCCAGCACCACCGCGGTGGCCTCGCGGCCCATGTTCTCCAGGGTGATCAGCTCGTGCATCCCGTCGGCGACCATCCGGTCCCGGGTGACCAGCAGCGTCGAGTCGGCGAGGCCGGCCTGCGGCGGCCTGCGCAGCACGAACCGGGCGGCGAACGCCTCCGGGCTCAGCACCGACAGCGGCTCGGGTGGTTTGCCGTCGACCAGCAGCTCCCAGCGCGAGAGCACGCGGGCGTCCCGGAAGAACAGCCCCTGTGGGCGGCCCGGTTCCACGTCACCGCGCCGGTCCGAGAGGCAGAAGCTGCCGCCCTCGACCAGCGTGATGGCCTCCCCGTAGGCACCAAGTCCCGCCGGCTCCCCCGCGTTGAGCGGGCTGGGGCCGGACGCGTTGTCCGCGGCACTCATCGACGTTCCTCTCTCACAGAACCGCTCGTCTCTCACAGAACCGCTCGTCGCTGACACGTCGTCCGCACCGGCGATGGCCGGGTGCCTGCGCACCCGGCCATCGCCGTGCTCGTTGCTAGGCGGAACCGATCGCCCCGACCGGTACCCGCAGCGGCTTGCGCCGCCGGTCGTGTTCGCCGAGGATCCGGCGGTACACCTGTTCGTAGCCCCGGCCCAGGGTGTCGGCGCCGAAGTTGTCGACGACGTGGGCCCGGCAGGCGACCGGGTCGTAGCCGGCGACTTCGGCGATGGCGGCGGGCAGTTCGGCGGGGTCGTCGCAGATCCGCCCGGTGACGCCGTCGGCGAGGACCTCGCCCACCGCGCCGCCGCGGAGCGCGACCACCGGCGTACCACACACCATCGACTCGATCATGACCATGCCGAACGGCTCCTCCCAGCAGATGGGGAACAGCAGACACCGCGCCTCGGAGAGGAGTTTACGCTTGGCGGTGGCGTCGGCGAGGCCGAAGAACTGATCCCGCTCGGTCATCCGCGGGCGCACGTACTCCTCGAAATAGGCCCGTTCCGGCGGTTCGCTGCACTTGCCCGCCAGGATCAACGGGATGCCCGCCGCGTGCGCCGCGTCCAGGGCCAGGTGCGCGCCCTTGTCCTTGGCGAAACGACCGAGGAACAGGGCGTAGTCCTGCTTCTCGGTGCGCAGCGGCCAGGTCTCGACCCGGAGCGCGTTGTGCACCCGGCCCGCCCACGGCAGGTCCGGGGCGAGCGCGCGCTGACGGTCGCTGATGGCGACCAGCGACACCTCCTCGCCCAGCTCGCGGTAATAGCGGTAGCAGTCGTCCTGCACCGGGCCGTGGACGGTGACCACGGTGGGCAGGCCGAGATGCCGGTAGGCCGGCGCGTTCAGCGGGCCGGCGAAGGTGTGGTCGTGCACCAGATCGATGCCGTCGACCTCGGCGATCTCCTCGATCGCCCGGCGCACCCGCAGGGCGTGCACGACCTCGGGGAACGGGTCGCCCAGGCGCTCGGGCTGGGCCCGGTCCCACAGCGGAACGAACTTCGCCTTGGTGCCGGGTTCCCCCGCGCCGAGCAGGGTGACGTGGTGGCCGCGCTCGACGAGCGAGTCGACCAGATCCGCGACGACGGCTTCCACACCGCCGTACGCCTTCGGGGGGATATCGAAATACGGGGGTACGACCATCGCGATGCGCATGGGTCCGCCGCGATGCTCGACCGAGAAAAGCTCGGGCGCGTCGAACCCGACCGGCGTCATTGCCGGTACGTCTGCACTCATGACCTTCCTTCCAGGGGACAACGGGAACCGGCCTCCGTAGAGCACGATCGTCCTGACCATGCGGACTCTCACCTACAACCGTTCTGCTTCCACCTGATCAGGGGGGCCGAGAGCGAAAGTACCCCGCTACTCGGAAGTAAACCAGTCTGTTGCTGTAAAACGTGCGCGTCGCAGGCGTTGCGGGCGCAGCCTTTCCGGCGCCGACGGTGCGCAGCAGGTGAAAGGGGCCTTGTCCGGATCCCGCCGATCGGCCGGTGGGCGTGTCGCGCGGATGCCCGCCGATAACCGCGCGGGCCGCTCAGCCCGGCGGGCGGCAGGAGCTGGGGTCCGAAAGTTCCTGACACGTCACCAAACCGAACTCCTGGAGCACGGTCTTCGCCTTCCCCACCACCACGTAGTCGGCGAACCGGGCCGCCAGCGACTCCCCCGGCGGCGCGCCACGGGTGTAGAGGTTCTCCACACCCCAGAACGGGTAGCGCCCCGCGCGCACCGCCTCCGGCCCCGGGGTGACGCCGTCCAGCGCGAGCCGACGCACCTCGGAACCACCCTGCGGCCGTACGGCATAGGTCTCCGCGTACCCCACCGCGCCCGCCAGCCGCGCCACGGCGTCGACCATCTCCTCGGTCGTCTTGACCTCGCACTGCGGGCCGCCCCGCGCCATGCCGACGCAGCTCACGTACGGGAAGATCCGCCGATTCTGCTCCAGCAGCCGCGATTCCAGCGCGCGCCGGGTACCCGAACCGGCCACCCGGTCGACCAGCACGACCGGAACGTCGTTGCCGCCCAGCTCCTTCCAGTTGGTCACCGTGCCGCGGAACAACGCGCGCACCTGCGCGACCGTCAGGTCGGAGACGCCCGTGCCGGGGTGGGTGATCATCGAGAACGAGGACACCGCGATCGGCTGCTCGCGCAGCTCCGGGTACGACTCGCCCTTGAGACCGTCGCCGAAGGCCAGGATCGAGCCCGGGTCCGCCGAGCGGGTCACCGCGATCAGGCCGTCCTCGGTCCCGGTGAACTCGCGGTGGAACGCGGCCTCGGTGCAGGTGGCCGCGTACAGGTCGGCGGCCTTGCCGATCGCGGGCGCGATCGCGGTCGAACCGACCACCCGCAGCGATCCCGAGGCGCAGTCGACCGGCGGCGCGGTACGGGTGTTGATGGCGAGGACACCCTGCGCCACGACGACCACGGCCAGGAACGAGGTCAGGGCCAGCAGTTTCGCCGAGGGACGGTCGTTGCTCGTCGTCTTCTCGATCTGCCCGTTGCGCAGGGTGCACACCAGCTCCGGCTCGGCGGGTTCGCCGGTGCCCGCGGTCCGGTGCAGCACGGCGAGCACCTTGTAGTGCTGGCGCCGGTTCAGCGCGATCTTGGGCAGATCGACGATGCCGAAGTTCGGCGAGACCCGGTTGCGCCTGCCCATGCCCGAGTCCTCGCCGAAGTTGTCCAGCGGGACGCCCTCGGTCTCGGCGATCGCGCAGCCGATCACCTCGCGGTCCTCGAAGTTCAGGTGCGCGCCCACCTTCGGGCGGGCCGGGTCACTCAGCGTGTAGTCGTCGGCCTCGATGGCCAGCGAGCCGCTGTTCTCGATCCGGACCAGCACCACCGACAGCTTCGTGCGATCCCAGGAGCCGCCCTCGCCGTTGGCGAGCAGGTTCTCCAGCGCCCCCGCCGTCGCCGCGGAGGTCATCTCGGTGATCGGCACGTCCATCTGCACGCGGTAGCCGAGCTTCTTGCGCCCGACGAGCACGAACTCGCGCACGAACGCCGCGCCCGACACCGCGATACCGATCACGGCCAGCACCGTCTCGATCGGAAACCCGTTCACTGCCCCGCCCCCCGGTCACCCAGACTCCTCGTGCCGCAGTTCTACCAGCACCCGCCCCCGCCGGCTCGGGCCGACATCCGTTGTTGGGCAAGACTTCACCCGTCGGACCGGGAACACCACGCGAGTAGTTCCTCGACCGGCCAGGTGTTGATCACCCGCTCGGCGGGCACGTCGTGCGCCACCGCCCGCTCGCAGCCGTAGCCCTGCCAGTCGAGCTGCCCCGGCGCGTGCGCGTCGGTGTCGATGCTGAAGTGGCAGCCCATCTCCAGCGCCAGGTCGATCAGGCGGCCGGGTGGGTCGCGGCGTTCCGGGCGGGAGTTGATCTCGACCGCGGTGGCGTAGCGGCGGCACGCCTCGAAGACCAGTTCGGCGTCGAAACTCGACTCCGGCCGGGTGCCGCGCCCGCCCTCGACCAGCCGCCCGGTGCAGTGGCCGAGCACGTCGACGTTCGGGTTCGCCACCGCGTGCACCATGCGCCGGGTCATCGTGGCGCTGTCGTCCCGCAGGTGCGAATGCACGCTGGCGACAACCACATCGAGCCGTTCCAGCAGATCGGCGCGCTGGTCGAGGGAACCGTCGTCGAGGATGTCGACCTCGATGCCGGTCAGCACCCGGAACGGCGCCATCCGCTCGTTCAGCTCGGCGACCACGTCGAGCTGGCGCAGCAACCGGTCCGCCGAGAGCCCGCGCGCGATCTTCAACCGCGGCGAATGATCGGTGAGCGCGCAGTATTCGTGTCCCAGCGCCGCGGCGACCCCCATCATCTCCGCGATCGGGCTGCCGCCGTCGGACCAGTCGGAATGGGTGTGCAGGTCGCCGCGCAGCAGCGCCCGCAGCGGCTTCCCGGCGGGCGCGATCGGGGCGGCGGCGGCCCGCAGCTCGGCCAGGTACGCGGGAACCGTACCGGCGCACGCCTGTTCGACGACGGTGGCGGTCTTGGGCCCGATCCCGGGCAGCTCCCGCCAGCTGCGCTCGCGGGCGCGGGTCTCCCGTTCGGTGCCGGGCAGGTCGGCGACGACGTCGGCGGCGCGGCGGTAGGCCCGGACCCGATGCGTCTCGGCGCGGCCGCGCTCGAGCCAGAAGGCGATCTCGCGCAACGCCTCGACAGGTCCGGGCACCGCCGCGGTACTCAGCTGATCCGCCCGTACTTCAGGAAGGCGACCCCGTCGGCGTAGACGTGGCTGGTGATCACCCGGAACCGTTCCGGGGCGGGGAGTTTCGCGCCACCGGCGAACAGCGGCCTGCCAGCGCCGAGCACCACGGGGAAGAGCTTGACGAAGACCTGGTCGATCTCGGGGAGCAGCGCGCCGGCCAGCTCGCCGCCACCGCACAGCCAGATCCCCAGCCCGCTCTCCCGCTTGAGCGCGCGGACCGCCGCGACGGGGTCGCCGTCGATCAGCTCCACCCCCGGCGCGGGCGGCTCGGGCAGGGTCGTCGACACCACCAGCTGGCGCAGGTGCTCGTACGGGCTGGCGGTGCCGGTCCGGACCCCGAAGTCGTGGGTCTTGCGGCCCATCACCACGGTGTCGAAGTACAGGTTGGGTTTGGTGATGCCGCGGGCTTCCCGGACCTTCGTCGGCAGCGTCTCGGGGTACTGGTTGGTGATGGCGGGCCCGTGATCACCGCCCACCGGGAAGAAGTCGACAGTTCCGTCCTCGGCGGCGATGAAGCCGTCGATGGTCGAGGCGACGAAATAGGTCAGCTTGCGCATCGGTCCTCCTGGCACCGGATCCGTGGGATCCCTCCGGGCCAACCGTAGCGCGCCCGCCCCGGGGCGCGCCGCAACTTCAGCGCTGGCAGCGACGACAGAAATACGAGCTGCGGTTCATGAATTTCTCTCGCGTCACGGGCGCCCCACAGCGGGGGCACGGCTCGTCCTCGCGGCCGTACACCGCCAGTGACCTGGATAAATAGCCCGACTACGACACGCTTTGACGTTGATGCATCGGTGCGGGCAACGATGCCCTAGCGTGGGTAAGCGTGACCAAGCGAGTTGCCGCTTACCTGCGTGTTTCGAAGTCCGACGACGAGAACGACGAGTCGCTGTCGTTGGCGACGCAGCGCCGTCGAATCAAGGCGTTCTGCGAGGCACGCGACTGGGAGTACGGACCCGAGTACATCGACGACGGCATCTCGGCCACCAAGGCCCGCGACGCGTCGACGGAGTGGGGCCGGATGCTGTCGGACCTGCACACCGGCCGGTTCGACGTCATCGTCGCGAAGGACCTCGACCGGCTGCTCAGAACCCTCCAGGACCTGATCAAACTCACCGAGCTGAAGGCGAAGGTCGCCACAGTCGACGGAGAGATCGACCTGGAGAGCGCGGACGGCGAGCTGCGGGCCACGATGCTCGCCGCGGTCGCGAGGTTCGAGATCCGGCGCAAGACCGAGCGGGCCGTCGCTGCGAACGAGACGCGGCGCAAGAAGGGCCTCCCTATCGTTCGCTCGAAGATCCTCGGATTCGACGTCGATGGGGTGACGCAGATCGACGACGAGGCCGCGGCCGTGAAGAAGGCGTTCGAGGACTTCCTCGCCGGGGTCCGAATCACGCATGTGGCAAGGGATCTCACGAAGAAGGGCTTCAGGACGGCTCGCGGCCGGGAGTGGGGCAACGAGAACATCAGGCACCTGCTGCGGCAGTCCAAGTACAAGGGCGTGCTGACCAAGTGGGAGGGCGACGAGGCCAAGCGCGCGGACGGCAAGAAGTACGCCGACGAGGTCTACGCGGCCGACTTCGAGGCCATCGTCTCCCCCGACGTCTTCGATGCCGTCCAGCTCAAGCTCGACGACCCTGCGCGCAAGAGAGCCTGGGGCGTCACGCCGAAGTACCTGCTGACGGGAATCGCGCTGTGCGGCAAGTGCTCCGACGGCACGAAGGTCTACACGAACTTCTATCAGCGCACGGCGTACACCGGCAAGGACGGGGTGCACCGGGAGTTCGAGCCGAAGCGCAACTACGCGTGCCTGGCCCACAAGCACCTGAGCCGCCGCGCCGGCCCGGTCGAGGACTTCGTCGAGGAGCGTGTGCTGTGGCGGCTGAAGCAGCCCGACGCCGCTGAGCTGTTCCGCCCGCCGGAGCAGCCGACGATCGACCGGGACGCTCTCCGGACGGAGCGGGTCGCGCTCGACGACCGCCGCCGCGGCCTAGCCCGGCTGTTCGCCGACGGCGTGCTCGACGACGACGGGGTCCGCGAGGAGTCGGCCCGGCTCCGCGGACGGATCAACGAGATCGACGGCCTGCTCGCGCCCTCTTCGTCGAACCCGGGCCTGGAGGTCGTGGAGGCCGAGGACGTCGAGGAGGCGTGGAAGCAGGCCGGCATCGAGCGCCAGCGGATCATCCTGCAGGCGCTGATGACGGTGACGATCATGCCGTCGACGAGCAGCGCCATCGGCTTCGACTCGTCGCTGATAAAGGTCGACTGGCACTGAGGGACACGACTCGACAGAGGTGGAGAATGGCGAGTCGACTCGCGTAGAGTTGTGGCCACACAAGGACAAGAGCCCCGGACAAAGGGGCTAGGGCGGCATTAGAGCCCCCGACCGGAGTCATAGCTCGGACCCGCGATAGGCCTTCTGGACAGGCCTGACCCGAGTGTTCCTCTTGGAGGTACTACTCCAAGGGATAGCTATGTCCACGTCCGTGTCCATTCCGAAGCTCACCGTCGAAGCAGCCGCCACGCGGTTCAACTGCAGCCCGAAGGCCATCCGCCGGCGGGTCGCCAATGGCTCCGTTCCGGCCACCAAGGAGCGCGTGGCCGGCTCCGACGGCCGGTTCGTCTACAAGCTCTTCGTCGACGCCGAGGCGCTCGAGGCGGAGTTCGCGCCGAAGCTCGCGGGCCCTGCCGCGCACGAGGCGCACGTGAGGGCCATCGAGGCCGCCGCGCCGGCGCTGACCGAGGACCAGAAGGCCCGCATCGCGCTGGCCCTGCGGGGCGATGCGGCGTGACGGGTCGCCGCCGATAGGGGCAAAGAAGTCACCGACAGTCGCCGCTTGGCTGTCATGAAGCGCACCCCCCGATCATCCCTCGTCAAACAGTCTTTCGGTTCGCTGCCCGGGGACTGCCTTCGTGCGGAGCGGATGGACCACCTCAGCCTTCGAGCAGTTCCAGCACGCGCTCCCTGTCGACACCCTGTTCCAGGTCGACCGCGTAGGGGTGGACGACGTCCGCGGGGATCAGCGATCGCGCCGTCGATTTCCGGTCGGGTCGCGAATGCTCGCTGACGACACTCTCGGGCATCAGGTAGAACATCCGGTCGGCTGCGATGGTCAACTCATCCGCGCGAAGGCGTTTGAGGGTCGGCTCGGCCTCGTCGACGTCGAACTTGCCGACGAGCGCCACCAGGTCGGCTTGCTGCGTCGGGCGCAGCGGCGCGTGCCCCACCGTGGTCCGTTCCGCGTCGTGCCACCACGCGGTCTTCACCTCGACGGTGAAGTCCAGATCGTCGATCCGACAGCGGAGGTCGTCCTTGCGCTTGCCGCCGATCAACGTGACTTCGTCGGTGGCACCGTTCAGCAGACCGACGGTGAGCAGCTCCGCGAGCGTCGAGTTGACGATCTCGACGAACCGCGACCACTGCGCAGGGGTGATCGAGAAGGCGTGCTCCTCCATGGCTCGAACCTAGGCAGCCGGGAGCGCCGCCGCCGCGGCGGCGACCTTGGCGGCAACGCTGTCCAGCGACGAGTCCTTCGTGCTCAGACCAGCGTGCGAGGCCAGCATCGGGCTGACGTCGTTCAGTTCGTCGAAGCCCACTTCGTGCAGGACGGGGATGACGCGCCGCGTCGAGAGCAGCACGGCGAGCTCCTTCTCGGCCACGCCCTCGGACTCGATGCTCTTGAGCAGCGCGGGCGTGACGAGCACGATCCCGACGCGCGAGTTCCGCAGCCCCTTGTCGATCTCGCGGATCATCAGCGAACCGAGCGGAAGGTCTTCCTCGCTGAACCAGACCGACGCGCCGTTCGCCTTCAGGTGGCCGTACAGCTCCTTCGCACTGCCTTCGCGGTCGGGCCAGGCGTGGCACAGGAACAGATCGCGCCGTTCCGGGTGCGTCTGGGCCTGCTCACTCGCCTTCTGGGTGAACGGTTCGACGGTGCGCCACTCGGTCGGGCTGTACGACACCGACCGGCCGGTCCTCGTACGGCGCGATGCTCCGCCCGTGCTACCAGGCGAGCTGGTGTATCTCGATCCGGTGCCGCCGCCGTACGACGACCCGCCGCCGTACGAGTACGACGAGCGGTATCCCCCACGACCTCGGCACGCGGGGCAGTTCGCGGCTCCGCTCGCGGTCCGGTGCCCCTGGGACGGTGCTGTGCATTGCGCCATGCGGCGATCCTATCGGTGACCTACGACACCTTTGGCTGCTGCGCCGACTCGGTATGAAGAACCGCGTCAGTCCACGGAGTGAACGGCGACGACGAACGCGGTCCGGAGGTGGGCGATCCCCGCGCACCTGGGGGACGGCCTGCCAGCGGAGCGCATGATCAGCGCTCTTCGCGCGCGCCGCTCGACCTCGGCCACCAGCTCACTGGTCGAGAACGCCGCCAGGACCTGCTTGGCCAGCGCTGCGCGGGCCGACGCCGCCGCCTGCGCGTCGCGCTCGGCGGGGACCGCGGTGGGCCCGGGTCGGGAGTCCTCGACGAGAAGCTCGGCGGCGCGGTCTCGACCGACGTCCCTGAGCTCCTCGGCCCGGATCCCGAGCACCGCGGCGAGCTTGACGAGAGTGCGGTCCGGAGGGACGGCGACGTTGGCCTTGCCGTCGCGGTAGCGCACGCCGCTGAGGGCGATGTGGATCGTGCCGACGGACAGCGACGCCGCGTCGGCGATGTCGCCGACGGTCAGGCCGGAGCGCTTGTACGCGGCCTTGAGGAGCGCGCACTCGGGCGGAGCCTCGCCCGTGCCGGCGTCAGGCACTTCGCGTCTCGCTTTCGGCTGGTGTACGAGGTTCGGTAGCAGACGGATCGTAACCGATCCACTCACCGCCGCCGTGCCGGAACGAGACAGAAGAAGACCCCGCCGGAGGGGGTGCCGACGGGGCCTTCCGACCAGACGAGCGCGAATTCCACAGAGAGAACAGCACTTTCAACGATACATGGGATGCGCTCTCATCTCACGCGTCGGCACGCGCCCGGCGCGCAGGGCGAGGACCCGGCCTCCCGGCCGGGCAGCTCTCTCGAAGGATGCTCGCGAGTTCTAAGACTGGTCAGGCGGGAGGGGATGTGGGTGATGCGGCGGGGCGATGCAGAAGGGCTGTTGCAGGTTGTCATCAGCCACCTCCCTGACCGATCTCGAGTGGTCGAGAGGTGTCTGCCTGCGAGCAGACCGCGACCGGGCCGCCAGGCCCGGATCGCACGAGGTAGATCCGGAAGCCGTACTGAAACGTCCCTGGAAAGCGTTCTGACCTGGGGGTTGGGACACTTGGGACGTTACGTCCCTACTTTCTTACGCGTGCGGGTGTGGAGAAGAACAGGGTTGGCGCGTCCCAAACGTCCCAAGCCTCTTGAACGGCGGCTGAGACCGGGCGTTCGCGCATTGCGGTGAGCGCGCGGCCGCGGCCGCAGCCGGTCGGCGCTGTGGCGAACCTGCCCGATCTGCCTACCCTTGTCGACTCTCACTCGAAAAGGTGATTCATTGGCGAGTCACTTGAAGTGAGAGTCGGATCTTCATACCGTGGAATCACGGCCCGACAGGGTCGTCCCGCTGCACGACCGATGGCTCGGCGGCAGTGAGGGCAAGGCCAGTGCCGCTGCGATGCTGAGACGCTCGCAGCCAACCGCACGACCGTTCGGCTGGTCAGCGCAGGTGACGGGAATGCCGCTGCGGAGCTGAGACGCCCGCAGCCGTGCACCGGGCCCAATAGAGCGCGGCCCGGTTCACGCACCGACCCGAGCGCACCGCCTCAAGCCACGCCGAGGTCCTTTTTCATGACCGTCTCAACCGTCGACGAGCGGAAATTTACGCTGCAGGAGCTCTACGCCCTGGGACTCGGGCACCGCACGACGCTGCGGAAGCAGATCGACGACTTCGACATCCCCTACGAGCGGATCGACACCCGCGGAACGATCGTGGTCCGCGAGTCCGATCTGCATCTGTTCAAGAAGCGCGTTCGCGTCCCGAAGTTCAACAGCGCCAACACCAGGAACGTCGAGGAGATCGCGCCGTTCATCGACGACCTCGCGGTGATGGCCGCGCAGCTCGTGTCGACGTGGCCGCGGCTCCCCGACGAGCGCAAGGAGGAGCTGCGGCTGCTCCTCATGGCCGGCGCATGAAAAGAGCCCCGACTGACGCCGGGGCTTGAGCCTTTCACAACTTCCAGATCACGAGCTGGCACTCATGTACGACCCGAAGAGGTACTTCCATCATGACAAACGTCGTCCCGTTCGACAAGCCGACCCACCCTGTTGACGACCCGGGATCCCCGGCGGATCTGGCCGTCGAGGAGGGTGCCGACACCGAGCCCCGGGACGCGCGGGAGTCATTGATCAGCGACGCGAACCTCCTGCCATCTCCTCGTTCCTTCCTCTCGTTCTGTTTTCCGGATGTCCAGCGCCGGCAGGGCATCGACGATCTTCATCGTCTCGACGGACACGGTCACGATCCGCGCGAGCAGGTCGAGGATGTATCTCGGGTCGCCGACCTCTCGTGACCAGTCGTTGGGATCATTGACGATTCCGGAAGCCTTGTCGGTCTTGACGTAGTAGCGGTCGATGATCCACTCGATCGCAGAACGGCTGCCCAGCATGTATCGATAGGCGTCTTCCGGGATGCCGGACACGGTTATCCGCTCGTTGTAGTGAATCGTGGCGAGGTCCTTCTGCTTGGCGGTGCCGCCGAAACGCATCTTCTTGCCTCCGACCGCGAAGAAGTCGTAGGGGTCCCCCTTCGTGACCACGTCGAGACCATCGAGCGGGTACGGCTGCTGTTTCTCGTAGTCCAGGTGCAACTCGATCAGCCTCCGGCCAGCGATCGCGAAGCCGACGAAGTCCTGCACGAACGGAATCCTGGGCAGCATCTTCTTCAGATCGGAGGCGTACGTCCCGCGGTACTCCGGCGAGTGCAGCACTCCGTAGACATAGAAGAAGATGTCGTCCTTCGTAATCGTGACGGATGGGTACTCCGCTTGAAACCGCGTCAGCGCCCCGTCGGTGATGTTGTCGATCTTGCGGTATCCGTCGACCAAGTCGTCATCGTCGCCGAGGTCGAGCATCTCAGCGCCCCCAGCCTTCTCGTATCGCCAGCGGGGAACGAACTGTCCGCCTTCCGATCCCCAGAAGTTGAGATCCGGAACCGTAGAGACAGCCAAAGTCGCGAAGGACTTCGTCGCACCCGCCGCAGTGACATAGTAGCCCAGGTTGCCGACCCCACTCGGGAAGAACTCGCGCAGAATTCGGGGACGATGAAGCCAGGCGAGATCGGGATAAAGAAGACTGAGTTGGAATGGCCGATAGTTCGCGACGAGGGGTGCTCGATCATCGAATGCAAGCTCAGCCTTTCGCTTCAGTAGCGTTTCCAACGACGACGACCACTTAATATCTCGCGGGTCGTTGGTTCTCTCGCCCGCGAGGGCCCGTTCGTATGCCGCGTTCGAGCGCCGCATTGCGGCTTCAATTCGTTCTTGCCCGAAGTTGTAGACCCATGCATCGCGGCTAGTCCCCAGCCCGTTTGAGATCTCGGTAGCAATGCTTCCCGCCTCCCCGCCAAGGGGAATCCATGTATCGAAGCCCTGCGTGGAAAGACTAATCCAACTGCCGTCCGGGTCCGGCTCGATCGTCGACAGCTCCGCCTTCATGACGCTCGTCAACTCATTTAGCCGCGCGAACTTGAGTTCGGCAGTGAGGTCGTCGCCGACCTCTGCATAGAGGAGAACACCCGACCCGTGCTTCTTCGGATTTTTAACTAGCAGCACTACTGCGACTGTCGTCTGACTTCCAGATCCGAAGACTTTCCCGCCTTGCCTGCGCCAGTCGGCTGCACGCTGATTTCCAAGGAGGTTGAATACGTAGATGCTCGTGAACTCATCCAAAAGAGCCTTGCGCATTCCATCGGTTGTTCTAGTCTCCAAGAAGCTCCCGTTTGTCACATAGGCAACGATTCCGCGCTGCCCGAGACGCTGCTCAGCCCATTTGATTGCGCGGATATACGAGTCGTAGAGCGTTCGAGTCGACTTTGCCGCGGAGCGCGACCCGTACGCGTCTCGGATAGCTCCGTCGAGCGCCTCGTACCGTTCGTTAGCGTTGTCATCGTTGGCCGAAGTCTGCGAGTTGCGATATGGCGGATTGCCGATGATCACGGTGATCGGCAGCTCCTTAAGCTTCTGCAGGCGCTCGTTGTTCTCGACGAACATTCCCAGGTCGGGGGTGTCGTCGGGCTCCCAGGACTGGAACGTGTCGGTCAGCACGAGGCCCGGGAATTCGGTCTGCTCCCCCGCCAGGTCGGCGTAGGTGGTCTCGATGTTGACGGTGGCGATGTAGTAGGCGAGCAGCAGGATCTCGTTGGCGTGGAGCTCGTTGGCGTACTTGCGGGCCAGGTCGTGCGGCTTGATCAAGCCGGACTGCAGCAGCCGGACGAGGAACGTGCCGGTGCCGGTGAAAGGGTCGAGGATGTGCACGCCCTCGTCCGTCAGCCCCTGGCCGAACTCCTGGCGCAGCACGTCGTCGGCCGAGCGGAGGATGAAGTCGACGATCTCGACCGGGGTGTAGACGATGCCGAGCTTGTCGACGGTCTTCTTGAACGCAACGGTGAAGAACTTGTCGTACAGCTCGATCAAGATCTTCTGCTTGCCCTCGGCGTTGTCGACGCCGGCGACGCGGCGTCGGACGGAGTCGTAGAAGCTCTCCAGCGGTGCGTTCTCGGCGCTCAGCGGGTGCTCGTCCAGACTCGCGAGCATGCGCTCCATGATCTGAGCCACGGGATTGGTCTCGGCGAAGGCGTATCCCTCGAACAGCGCCTCGAAGATCGGCCGCGTGACCAGGTGCTGCGCGAGCATGTCGACCGCGTCTGTCTCGGTGATCGAGCCGTTGAGCGACTCGCGCAAGCCGGTCAGGAACTTGTCGAACTCGACCGCTTGCGGTGACTCTGGATCATTCAGCAGGCCGTTGATGCGGGTGACGTGCTGCTGGGCGATGTCGGCGACCTCTTTCGCCCACGTGTCCCAGTACTTGCGCTCCCCGACCTTCTTGACGATCCGGGCGTACATAGCGTCGCGGAAGCCCTCGAAGCCGTAGTCGAGGGTGAGTTGCTGGTCGCCGGACTTATTCACACCGCCCCCGCTCGAGTCCGTGTCGTCACTGGGAGGGCGGGGAGTGGCGTCGATGATGGGCAGTTGGTCGGGCCGCCGCTTGTTGAGCTCGATGGAGTTCACCATCGCGTGGAACCGGTCATCGTGGGACCGCAGCGCCTGCAGCACCTGCCAGACGACCTTGTAGCGCTGGTTGTCCTTCAGCGCTTCCTCCGGCGGGATCCCGGACGGCACGACGACCGGCAGGATGATGTAGCCGAGCTTCTTGCGGCCCGTCGGGTCGAGCCGCATCACGCGGCCGACCGACTGTACGACGTCGACCTGCGAGCCGCGCGGCGTCAGGAACATCACCGCGTCGAGCGCCGGCACATCGACGCCTTCGGACAGGCAGCGCGCGTTCGTCAGCACCCGGCACACATCCGGGTCAGCCTCGGCCTTGAGCCAGTCGAGGTGCTTGTTGCGCTCGTGGATGCCCATCCCGCCGTCGACGTGGGCCGCTTCCACGCGCAGGCTGTTCGAGCCGGCGCGGGCATCGTCCTGCAGTGCCCGGTCAATAAGGGCAGGGAACGCGGCCGAAGCCGCCTTCGACGACCGGATGTCTTTCGCGAAGGCCACCGCGCGCCGCATCGGCGTGCGGTCACCGGCGGTCCCGATCTCAGGGCCGAAGTTTTTCGCGAGGCCGTTCCAGCAGCCGAGGATCTTCGACGCGTCGCCGAGCTGGATCTCGCCGGACTCCGCCATCGCCTTCTGGAAGTGCGCGGCGACGTACTCCTCCTCGACGCTGAGCACGAGCACCTTGTAGTCGGTCAGCAAGCCCTTCTCGACGGCCTCGCCGAAGCCGAGACGGTGCAGCTCTGGTCCGAACTGGTCCTCCCGGTTCATGTCCGCGAGCACGGCGTCGTTCTCGATCGCCTTCTTCGTGACGGCGTCGTCGAAGACCTTCGGCGTCGCGGTCATGTACAGCCGTTTGGACGCTTGGATGAATCGGTTGTCGTGGACCTTGACGAAATGCGACTCGTCCTGCCCGGCCAGCGTCACCCCCGTGGTGCGGTGCGCCTCGTCGCAGATCACCAGGTCGAAGTCGCCGAGGCCGAGCAGCTGCGCCTGCGAGATGACGTCGATCGACTGGTAGGTGGAGAACACTACCGTCATCCGGTCCGCGGCCTCCGTCCCGCCGTTCACGCGCTTCACCAGCGTCTGCGCGTCCGTCGTCGCCGGCTCGGTGAGGTCGATCGTCGAGATGTCGCCCGTGTCGGCCGTGCTGGTGCGGCGACCCACGCGCACGTCCGAGCACACCGCGAACGGCCGGATATCCACCTCCGACTGGGCCATCCACTCCCGCAGCGTCTGCGAGAGCAGCTGGATCGAGGGCACCAGGAACAGCACGCGGCCGCCCGTGCCGACGAGATCTTCGGCGATCTTGAGGGAGGTGAAGGTCTTTCCGGTGCCGCAGGCCATGATCAGCTTGCCGCGGTCTTGCTCGGCGAGCCCTCGCCGCACCGCATCGATGGCGGTCTTCTGATACGGGTGTGGCTGTTTCTTCGTCGCCAGTTCGACTGCGTCGGGCTTCGACCACGAGTACCGGGACCAGTCGACGCGCGCGTCGTCCAGGCAGGAGATGTCGACCCGCTGGGCGACCCCCTCGAGCGTCTCCTCGGCGTTCCCGGACCAGCCGGCGGCGGTGTCGAAGACGTAGCGCTCAGTCCACTCGCTCTTGGCCGAGGCCGAGATGAACGAGTCGATGTCAGCCTTGGAGACCTTGTGGTCGGCGGCGTAGAACTTGCACTGGATCGCCGCCAGGCCCTGGCCGTCGCGGCGCTGGGCGACCAGATCGATGCCGGTGTCGGTGCGGTGGCCGCGGCCCGGCCACTCGGACCACAACCACACGTCCTCGAAACGAGCTGTCCACTCGGGCTCGTTCAGCAGATACGCCTTGATCAGCCGCTCGAACTTGTCGCCCTTGTCGCGCTCGTCGAGAGCGCTGGAGCGGAGTTCGTCGAGGAGTTCATGGATCGTCACCGGCACGGACGACAGTCTTCCAGGCCGTCTGGTGCCTCCGGAGATCAACACCGACATTCGTGTGGAACCGGGCGGAGCGTCCGCGTGGCCCCCGCGTCAGCGCGAGAACAGAACTCGTCGGCCTGCTCCGGCGTCCCCAGTTGCCCCGCGACGCCCGGCTCGTCATCGTGGAGTGATCGCACCATGTCCAGGTGCGGCCGCACGAGGAGGGAGCCCGGGATGATCGTGGAGGTCGACGGGGAGACGTTCGAAGTCCGGTCCAACGCGGACGGCAGCACGGACGACGCCTGGCTCAGCGGCCCCAACGACGGGTACGGCTTCTCGACCGGCGGGGCAACGGCCTCCGCCGACCGGCACCGCGCGCGCATCCGGCAGTTCTTGTCCATGGTCGACCCACGGACCGGATACATCGAGGAGAGATAGGTCCCGTGCGGGCGCGCAGGCGGCCGAGTCCCTGTCACCGCCCCTCAGCCTCGCGCCGGATGCAGTCGGCCTCCTCCGCGGCGTCCATGGCCCCGGAGTCGCGGAGCACGCCCCAGTAGCGCCGCCGCTCGGCGAACAGGCGCTCGACGCCGTCGGGCAGCGCGACCGGTTCCTCGTCGAAGAGGTGGTCCCGGACGACGGCCAGATCTTCCTCGCGGTCGCGGACGATCCGCCTCGACCTCACGGCGAACGCGGCCTTCTCGATCACCACGAGCCGCAGTCCGTGCTCGGGGATCAGCGCGCGCTTGCGCTCGTCGTAGACCCGGCGCTGCTCGCCGCGGCCGCGCGGGAGACGGGTCGCCGCGGAGCCAGTCGAACGTCGCCTGGCGCTGGCTCTTCTGACCGAGGGCCTCGTCGCAGAGGTCCAGCACGTAGTGCTCGTCCGATCCCTCGCGTCGACTCATGGCGCTATCCTCGCAGGTACACGCCGCGCGGCGTGGGCGCTCGCGACGAATCAGGAACTTGGCGCTAACTCGGACCGATGTCCCACAAGGCCTGGCGACCGTCCGCCAACACAGTTCGATCGGCAAAGCGAGGCCCCAGGACTGGATCGAGGTCAAAGCCGTCGGCTCGGGCCCGGGTGACCAAGTGTTCGCGAAGTTCCGTCAGCAGCTTGCGACCAGTAGCGTCGAAGTGCGTCACGTGCATGGTGACGAGGACGAGTCGGCCATCATCGAGAACGAATCCGTCAACTATCCCGGCGTCGAGGAGATAGTCAGCCGGGCCCGCGTCGATCAGAGGCATACCCGCATCGCCAATCACCACCCGAAACTCGGTGACAGTGTCGGGCCGCCCGGCCGGGCGATCCAGCGGACTGTCTCGTGGTCCACCCAGCCCGAGCTCGGCGACGGCCTCGCGTCCTCCGTCGGCACCATAAAGGTGACGAGGTGCGTCCATCCGGGCACGAAGGGCTCAGGGCGATCCCAGGCGTCGATGCGCCTGTTGGCGGGGTCAGGGCGCGCAACCCACTGTGCCCCGGGGTGGTCCACCGACGACAGGTGAAAGATGTATCGCCCGCTCTCGTGGAATGAGAACTTCGCCAGGTCCTTCCAAGTCCGGATCGCAGCGTAGACGTCGAGCTTGCCCTTGTTCGCCCACACACGAAAGATGCTCGAGCACTCTCCGGGGCGGCCGACCGCGAACCGCATAGCAGTGCGCTTGGTGACCCTGTCGAAGGTCACGATTGGCTCGCTGGCGGGCGTCAATACACGGACAGTCGCCTGGGACCTATCCTCGGAAAGTCCGAAGACGAGCCCGCAGAGACCACGTCGTCGGCTGGCCTGGTGTTCCTGTCGCGCGGCACAGCACGAACGGTACTCGGTGCACTACCAACTCTCCGCTGGGTCAATACTTCCGTCGAGGGGGACGCTGACAGCGTGGGCAGTAGTGCGAGGATCGGTTCATGAACGGCTCGCGCACGATGGCCGCGCCGCAGCGTGGACACGGTTGGCCCTCGCGTCCGTAGCAATGCAAAAGCCTGCTGAAGTAGCCCGACTCGCCGTTCACGTTGACATACAGCGCGTCGAACGAGGTGCCCCCGGCGTCCAGCGCGGACCGCATGACCGCCTCGACCTCGCCGAGCAGCCTGCGCACCGCCGGGCGGCTCAGCGAGGCCGCGATCCGGCCGCCGCGCAGACCCGCGCGCCACAGCGCCTCGTCGGCGTAGATGTTGCCGATCCCCGAGACCACGGTCTGGTCGAGCAGGACCCGCTTGATCTCGGTGTTGCGGGACCGGATCGCCGCCACGGCCGCCTCGGTGTCGAAACGGGGATCCAGCGGATCACGGCCGATGTGGGCCACGGTGTCGGGCACCTCGGTGCCGTCGACGGTGACCAGGGGCGCCAGCGCCCAGCCGCCGAAGGTGCGCTGATCGACGAAGCGCAGCTCCCGGCCGTCGTCGAGGGTCGCGCGGATGTGCGCGTGCTTCTCCACCGGGGCGCCCGCGGGCTGCACCAGCATCTGCCCGCTCATCCCCAGGTGCACGACCAGGGCGGTGCCGGGCTCGTCGAAGGTCAGCCACAGGTATTTGCCGCGGCGCTCGGCGGCGTCGATGCGCCACCCGCTCAGCCGGGCGGCCAGATCGTCCGCGCCGAGGACGTGCCTGCGCACGGAACGGGGATGGGTGACGGTGACCCGATCGATGGTCCGGCCGACCGCGTGACCGGCCAGGCCGCGCCGCACCACCTCGACCTCGGGAAGTTCGGGCACGGCTCAGGCGGTTTCCCGCGCGCCCGAACGGGCGGGGTCCTCGGCCTCGGCGGTGAGCGCCTGGTAGGCCGCGCCGGCCGCCTGCTGCTCGGCCACCTTCTTCGACCGACCGACGCCCGTGCCGTAGGCCCGGCCGGCGATCATGGTGGTCGCGGTGAACTCCTTGTTGTGATCGGGGCCCGTCGAGGTGATCTCGTAGGAGGGCACACCGAGATTCCGCTCGGCGGTGAGTTCCTGCAGACTGGTCTTCCAGTCCAGGCCCGCGCCCATGCGGGGACCACGTTCGAGCAGGTCGGCGAACAGGCGCAGCACCACGCTGCGGGCCACGTCGATGCCGTGCTCGAGATGGACGGCGCCCAGCAGCGACTCCATGCCGTCGGCGAGGATGCTCGGCTTGTCCCGGCCGCCGGTGAGCTCTTCGCCCTTGCCCAGCAGCAGGTGCTTGCCCAGCCCGCCGTCACCGAGCCCTCGCGCGACCTCGGCCAGGGCGTACATGTTGACCACGCTGGCGCGCAGCTTGGCCAGCTCGCCCTCGGACTTGTCCGGGTGCTCGGTGTACAGGCGCTCGGTGATGCTCAGGCCGAGCACCGAATCGCCGAGGAACTCCAGGCGCTCGTTGGTCGGCAGCCCACCGTTCTCGTAGGCGTACGACCGGTGCGTCAGCGCAAGGCGCAGCAGCTCCGGTCGTACGTCGACCCCGAGGGCAGCCAGCAGGCTCGCGTGGTCGGGCGAGCCTGCTTCGTCGGTGCTCGCTGTCACGACATCGTCAGACAAGGTCAGACGGCGGCGGTGACCTGACGGCCCTTGTAGGTGCCGCAGGACGGGCACGCGATGTGCGGCAGGGTCTTCTCACCGCAGGCACGGTTCGGGCAGGTGACCAGGGTCGGCGCGGTGGCCTTCCACTGGCTGCGCCGCGACCGGGTGTTGGAACGGGACATCCGGCGCTTGGGAACAGCCACGGTTACTTCTCCTCAGGTGTTTCACCGGCCACATCGGCAGCGTCTGCCTCGTGCGCGGTTCGGGTGGGGGTGGCACCGTCGGCGGTGGCGCCGGAGGTGCTGCCGGGCGATCCGGGGACGAAATTCGCCAGCCCGGCCCAGCGGGGGTCCAGTATCTCATGCCCGTGATCGGAACCCGCAATCGCCATCCGCACACCGCACTCCGGGCACAGGCCCGCGCAGTCCGGCGTACACAGCGGCTGCAGCGGGAGCTCCAGGCCGATGGCGTCGAGGATGACCGGCTCGAGGTCGATGAGGTCGTCGACCATGCGGTAGACCTCGTCGTCCTCGGTCGTCTGCTCGGTGGTGCTGTCCGGATACGCGAACAGCTCCGTCAGACGCAGTTCGACCCGATCGGTGAACGGTTCGAGGCAGCGCGAGCACTCCCCCTCCGTCGGCGCGGACACCGTGCCGGTGACCAGCACGCCCTCCGAGACCGCCTGCAGCTGCAGGTCGAGATCCACCGCGGCACCGGCCGGGATGGCGATCAGGTCGAGACCCATCCGCTCGTCGGTGGTGACGGTGCGACGCAACTCCCGCAGCGTGCCCGGCCTGCGGCCGAGACTGCGGACGTCCAGCACGAAACCCGCGTCCGGCACCGGCGCGGAGGCCGAGCGGGGACGCGAAGACGAACCGGAACCGGCGGACATCGCGAAGTCACTCACTTTCGAACGGGGGAAGGGCAACCACACGATAGTAATGGAGCGCCGGGGCGCTCGAGTCGCGGCCCCTGGTGTCCCGTCGAACGGCGGCCCGAGACCCGCTCCTGCGTCGCCTCGTCCCGGGCCGCCGTTCGACGGGACGGCCGCGACGCTCGCTTCGCTCGCCGGCCTCCTCGAGGTCGGCCGCACGTGGCGCGGCGGACGGCCCGGCGGACTCGACCCCGACCCGAGAGCCGCAGGTCAGGCGCCCGGACCTCCGGCACGCCATACATCCGATCGCGCCCGACGACCCGTCCGACGCTCGCTTCGCTCGTCGGGGCGCTCGAGGCCGGCCACACGTGGTGCCACCGACGACCCGGCAGACTCGACCCGAAGGCCGCAGGTCAGGCGCGGCCGCCGGCCGAGCATCCCGGCACACCGCACATCCGGTCGCGCCCGGGGACCCGCCCGACACACGCTTCGCTCGGCCTAGCACTGGGGCCTACCGCACACGGTGCGACGACCGCGTCGGTGCGGACGCGACGCCGACCCGGGCGCGGCGGCTCAGGCGCGGCGGTCGGCCACGTACTCGGGTGCCCCGCGCATGCGGTCGCGGCCGCGGGCGATGGTGCGGCGGGTCTCGGCCAGGGTCTGCTCGACATCGGCGAGGCGGGCGCCGAAGTCGTCCATCCGCTCGGCGATGTAGTCGTCGCATTCGGCGCGCAGGCGGTCGGCCTCGTCCTGGGCGGTGTCGATGAGCCGGGCCGATTCGGCGTGCGCGGCGCGCACCACCTCGGCCTGCGACACGAGGCGGGCCTGCTCGGCCTTGCCGTCGGCGACCGAGCGGGCGTAGTCGGCCTTGCCCGCCTCGATGGTCGCCTCGGCGTCGGCGGTGGCCCGGCCCGTCACCTCGTCGTATTCGGCGTGCGCGTCGGCGACGATGCGATCGGACTCGGCCTGGGCGGCGGCGACGAGGCGGTCGGCGTGCGCGGTGGCCTCGGCGACCATGCGGTCGGCGTGCGCCTTGGCGTCGGCCAGCAGGCGGTCGGCCTCCGCGCGGGCGGTCTCGACGGTGGTGCGGGCCTGCTCGTCGGCCGCGGTCACGGTGGCCTCGGCGCCGGTGCGGGCGTCGGTGACGATCTTGTCGCGGTGATCGAGCACGTCCTGGGCGTCATCGAGCTCGCCGGGCAGCGCGTCGCGGACGTCGTCGAGCAGTTCGAGGACGTCACCGCGCGGGACGATGCAGCTGCGGGTCGGCGGGATGCCACGCGCCTCTTCGACGATGGCGACCAGTTCGTCGAGTGCTTCGAATACGCGATACATGCTCTCTACCCTCCTGCGGCCTCACGCCGAACCTACTACCGCTTCCGGCCCAGTGTGCCCGTCATCACCGGCTCGGACGAGTGTCCGGGCGGTGTGTCGCGGTTGTGTCTTACATCCCACACAAAACAAGTGGAGCACTTCTCTCCACTTCGGCTACCATCAGTGGGCACGACATCGTTGTCGCCGGGAAGGTGCTGCCCCTCGCCTGCGTTGCACCTCTCGACGCGCAAGCTCGAATCGGAGTCGACCATGGCAGTACTGGAACCACCCCCGACGGTGCTGCACATCCCTACCCTGATCACGCCGTGGGCGCCGTTCCCGCAGGCACAGGTGATGACCCGCCCCGCGTCCGACCGCGCGCGCACCGCCGCGGCCTACCTGCGCGGCGACCGGGCCCTCCCCCAGCTCATCCGGTTCGCCCTGGTCGGCGGCACCAGCAACATCGCCTACGTGCTGCTGTTCTTCGCGGTGGCCGGGATCGGCCCGCTCGTGGCCAACGTGGTCGGCTCGCTGGTCAGCACGGTCATCGCCAACGAGCTGCACCGGCAGCTCACCTTCCACGCCACCGACCGGATCGGCTGGTTCACCGCGCAGTGGGAGGGCGGCGGCCTCGCGCTGGTCGGCCTCGGTTTCACCACCGCGGGCCTGGCAGGCCTCGAGACCTGGGCGCCCACCCTCGGCGACACCGCCCAGGCGGCGGCGATCCTGGCGATCACCGCCGCGGTCGGCCTGATGCGTTTCCTCGCCCTGCGCGGCCTGTTCCGGTTGCCGAACCGGGCCGAGCAGCCCTGAGCGGCGCGCGGTCTACTGCGCGCGACGCTCGGCGATACGGTCCAGCAGGCGCTTGTGCACGGCGGGCGGCAGCATGTCGCTGACGTCGCCCCCGTAGGCCGCGACCTCCTTGACCAGCGAACTGGACAGGAAGCTCAGCGACGGGTTGGTGGCGATGAAGAACGTGTCCACCCCGGCCAGCTTGTGGTTCATCTGC
>NZ_BAGK01000172.1 GCF_000308795.1 Nocardia thailandica NBRC 100428
AGGACGTGGCCGGGGACTTCGGCGTTGGTGGTCCAGCCGTTCTCGTGCCAGCGTGCGGCCGAGGCCGCGCGGGCCCGGGCGACCCGTTCCCGGACGGTGGCGCTGCTCTCGGTCCGCTCGCCGGTGAACGTGGCGCCGGTGCTGCCGTGCATGCGCACCCACAGGTCGATGCGATCGAGCAGCGGGCCGGACAGCTTGCCCAGGTAGCGGCGGCGGGCCAGCGGCGCGCAGATGCAGTCGACGTCGCGGGCGGGCGCGCACGGGCACGGGTTGGCGGCCAGGACTAGCTGGAAGCGGGCCGGATAGCGGGCGACGCCGTCGCGGCGCGCGATCCGGACCTCCCCCTCCTCCAGCGGGGTCCGCAGCGCTTCCAGCACCTTGGTCCCGATCTCGGCGCACTCGTCGAGGAACAGCACGCCGCGGTGCGCGCACGAGACCGCCCCCGGTCGCGCCAGCCCGGAGCCTCCACCGATCATCGCCGTGACCGACGTCGAGTGATGCGGCGCGACGAACGGGGCCGTGGTGACCAGCGGCTGGGCCGAGGACAGCGATCCCGCCAGCGAGTGGATGGCGGTCACCTCGAGCGACTCCGCCTCCGACAGCGGGGGCAGCAGGCCCGGAAGTCGTTGCGCCAGCATGGTCTTGCCGATGCCGGGCGGGCCGGTCAGCAGCAGGTGGTGGCCGCCCGCGGCGGCGACCTCGAGTGCCCAGCGCGCCTCGTCCTGCCCGACGACCTCGCTGAGATCGCCGACCGCCTCGGCGCAGCCCGCCGGCCTGCCCGTCGGCACGTGCAGGGCGCCCTCGCCGCGCAGCCAGGCGACGACCGCGCGCAGGCTCTCCGCGCCGAGCACCTCGATCCCGTCGACCAGCCCGGCCTCGACGGCGGTGGCGACCGGCACCACCACCCGCGGCAGGCCCGCGTTGCGGGCGGCGATGACCGCGGGCAGCACGCCGCGCACCCGGCGCAGCCTGCCGTCGAGGGCGAGCTCGCCGAGCAGCGCGGTCTTGGCGAGACGGTCGCCGGGAACGGCGCCGGAACCGTTGAGCACCGAGACCGCCAGCGCCAGGTCGTAGACGCTGCCGACCTTGGGCAGCGTGGCGGGCGACAGCGCCAGCACCACGCGCCCGTCGGGCCATTTCTCGGCGGAGTTGGCCACCGCGGACCGCACCCGGTTGCGGGATTCCTGCAGGGCCGCGTCGGGCAGCCCGACCAGGTTGACCGAGGGCAGTCCCTGGCCGATGTCGGCCTCGATCTCGACCAGCTGACCGTCGACGCCGGTGACCGCCACCGACAGCGCCCGCCCCAGCGCCATCAGAACACCGCCGGGCGGTGCTCGACGACGGGCCGGTGACCGCGCCGGACCAGTACCGAGACGACGTCGAAGCGGATCCGCTGCCACGGCCCGTCCTGCTCGGCCAGCCACAGCAGGGCGAGCCGGCGGATGCGCTGCTGCTTGGCGAAGGTGACCGCTTCGGCGGGCGTGCCGAAGCCGAACCCGGATCGGGTCTTGACCTCGACGAACGCGGTGAGTTCCGCCTCGCGGACGATCAGATCCAGCTCGCCGTAGCGGCAGCGCCAGTTGCGCGCCAGTATCTCCATGCCCGCCTCACGCAGGTACTGCGCGGCCAGCTCTTCCCCGAATGCGCCGAGCGCCCGTTTGTCCGTCACGCGGCCCAGCCTGCGCCGGCGCGGGGACCCGACGACTCGGCCGACCTGGGCGAACACCAGGCCTGGGGACAAACCTCGGCCTGTGGAGAACTACTCCGGCAGGCGCAGGTCGGGCTTCTCCAGCTCCTCGATGTTCACGTCCTTGAACGTGATCACCCGGACGTGTTTGACGAAGCGGGCGGGCCGGTACATGTCCCACACCCAGGCGTCGCTCATCCGCACTTCGAAATACACCTCGCCGTCGGCGTTCTGCGGCCGCAGCTCCACCGAATTGGCCAGATAGAAGCGGCGCTCCGTCTCCACCACGTACGAGAACTGGCCGACGATGTCCTTGTACTCGCGGTACAGGGACAGTTCCATCTCGGTTTCGTACTTCTCGAGGTCCTCAGCACTCATCGGGTGGGACGTCCTCCTTCTCGCAGCGCCGCGTTCATATCCACATCATCGCGCATGCGCCGTGTCGCCAGCCACTCGGCTGTCGGTGGGCGGCGTGAGTTCGCGCACATTGCGCCAGGACCGGCGGTGTTCGCTGCTGGGACCCAGCTCCCGCAGGGCCGCGGTGTGCTCGGGCGTGTTGTAGCCCTTGTGCGCGGCGAAACCGTACCCGGGCAGTTCCCGGTCCAGCTCGACCATCATCCGGTCGCGGGTGACCTTGGCCAGGATGCTGGCCGCGGCGATACAGGCCGCGTTGGCGTCGCCGCCGATGACCGGCAGCGACGGCGCGGGCAGCCCGGGCACCCGGAAACCGTCGGTGAGGATGTAGCCGGGGACGGTGCCCAGCCCCGCCACCGCCCGGCGCATGCCCTCGATGTTGGCGGTGTGGATGCCGATGGCATCGATCTCCCAGGCCGGGATCACCACGACCTTCCAGGCCAGCGCCAGGCGCGTGATCTTCGGGAACAGTTCCTCGCGCGTGGCCTCGGTGAGCTTCTTGGAGTCGTCGAGGCCGGCCAGGCTGGTATATGCCTTCGGCGCGAGCAGGCAGGCCGCGACCACGAGGGGTCCCGCGCACGGCCCCCGACCCGCCTCGTCGACGCCGGCGACCGGGCCGAGGCCGCCGCGGATGAGCGCGGCTTCGAGCGTGCGGAGTCCACCCGCGCGGCGCATCACCATCCGCGGCGGCCAGGTCCGGCGATCGTCCATGTCGGTTCAGTTCTGTGGGTTCTGCGAGTGCACCGGACCGATGCGGCTCGGCGGCCAGATCTTGAACACGGTCTTGCCCCGGATGTTGTCGACGGGGACGGTGCCCTGTAGGTCGTCGCTGACGTGGGCGCGCGAGTCGGCGGACTCGTTGCGGTTGTCGCCCATCACCCACAGGTGGCCTTCGGGCACCTTCACCGGGCCGAACACCCGGCCCGCGGGGTACACCGCGTTGGGACGGTCGGTGTACCAGGGGTAGTCCTTCTTGATGTAGGGCTCGTCGAGCGGCTTGCCGTCCACCATGACGCGGCCCTGGGCGTCGCAGCACTGCACGGTCTGGCCGCCGACGGCGATGACGCGTTTGACGAGGTCGTTCTCGTCGGGCGGCACCAGACCGAAGTAGGACAGGAAGTTCTGCACGCCGCGCACGACGGTGTTGTCCGAGCGCACGGACTTGTAGTGCCCGTTCCAGGACGGCGGACCCACGAAGACGACGACGTCGCCGGGTTCGGGGTCACCGAAGTAGTAGCTGATCTTCTGCACGTAGATCCGGTCGCCGATGAGCAGCGTGTCCTCCATCGACTGGGAGGGGATCACGTAGGGGCGGCCGACGAAGGTGACCATCAGCGCGGCGATGACCGCCGCGATCACGACCAGTATGGGCAGCTCCTGCCAGAACGGCCGCTGCTTCTTGTCACCGCGCTTGCGCGTGCGGCGTGTACCGCCCGTGTTCTCGTCGTCCGATCCGGACACCGATACCGACCCGCTTTCGTCTGCCACGCCGAACAGAGTAGCCCGGCACCCCGACCGAAGTGGGGCACCGGGCTACTCGAAAAGCCTGTGTGGAGCGGCGCGTCAGCGCTTTTCCTTGATCTTGGCGGCCTTGCCGCGCAGATCGCGCAGGTAGTAGAGCTTGGCGCGACGGACGTCACCGCGGGTGACGACGTCGATGTGGTCGATGTTGGGGCTGTGCACCGGGAAGGTGCGCTCGACGCCGACACCGAAGGACACCTTGCGGACCGTGAAGGTCTCGCCGATGCCGCCGCCCTGACGCCGGATCACGACGCCCTTGAAGACCTGGATGCGCTCCTTGGAGCCTTCGATGACCTTGACGTGCACGTTGAGGGTGTCACCCGGCCGGAAGGCGGGGACGTCGCTGCGCAGCGACTTCTGGTCGACGAAGTCGAGGGTGTTCATAGGTCCATCCTTTGCGGATTCATTACACGAACAGAGGAACCTGGCGGCGCCGTGGCACTCGACCGGTTCGTGCTCAGAACAGGAGATGCGTCCGGGCACGACTCGGCCCGAGGCAACCGGTTCATTGTGCCAGACCGGTCTCCGCCTCGGAAAATCGGCCTCAGTGGTCGTCTCCGCGGCGCATCGGATGCAGCGGATGCAGCGGTTTGGACGGGGCGGGCACCACGGTGCGGCTCAGCTCGGCCTCGGCGGCCTCGCGCGCGTGGGCGACATCGGGTTTGCCCGCCACCAGGTCCTGGATGAAGATCTTGGCCCGGATGACCGGGCGACGGTACTTGCGCTCGCGCTCGACCGCGCGCGCCATGGTGCGCGGGCGGTTGCCGTAGCGCCAGCGGGCCCAGGGCGCGCCCGGCCTGCTGAGCCGGATCGCGCCGACCAGCAGCAGCGGGGTGAGGAACAGGCCGAACAGGCCGGTCCAGATCTTGCCCTTGAGGATGACCACGGCGGCGAGCACGAGGTTGAACACCGAGAACAGGATCACCCCGGCGCGCACCCCGACACCGCGCGAAGTGCGGAAATCGTCGTAGTCGAGGACCATCATCGGCTGCAGGCCGAGCAGCAGCAGGCCGGTGACCGCGAGCGCGACGAACACCGCGTCCACGGAGGTGCGGCCCTGCTCCTCCCAGTACACGTCGCGCAGGTAGAAGATCAGCGCGAACTCGTCGAGGACCAGGGCCGCGCCGATGCCGAAGACCGCCGAGAGCGCGCTGGCGGTGGCCTCGTCGCCGCTGCCCGCGGTGGCGATGAGGCCGATGCCGGAGACCAGCACGGCGATCACCCCGAACACCATGTGGTGGATGTGGGTGTCGCCCGCGCGGAGGTTACCGGGCCACCAGCGCACCTGCGCCCGGATCAGCCGCACGCTGATCCGGATCACGACGAACCCGAGGATGAACCCGAGCAGGAAGCACAGCAGGGGCAGGCGGCCGTGCGCGATCACGTCGTCTTCGAGCCACCGTCGCATGCCGCCCGCCCGTCGAAGTCAGCGTCCGAAACCGGCCCGGCGCAGCGCGTCGGCCATCGACCCGTTGGCCTCGGGGGCGGGCCGCCGCTGCTGGTTGCCGCCGCGCCCCTGACCGCCCTGGCCGCCCTGGCCGCCCTGTCCCCGCGCACCGCCACGGCTGCCGCCGCCGGATCCCGGTGCGCGCCTGCCGCCGCCGCGGTTCTCGCCCGTGGCGGGCTTGCCGGGTTCGTCGTCGAGACGCAGCGACAGGCCGATGCGCTGACGCGCCACGTCGACCTCGAGCACCTTGACCTTCACGACATCTCCGGACTTGACCACCTCGCGCGGATCCTTGACGAAAGTGTGCGACATCGCCGAGACGTGCACCAGTCCGTCCTGGTGCACGCCGACGTCGACGAAGGCGCCGAAGGCGGCCACATTGGTGACGACGCCCTCCAGGACCATGCCCGGCTCGAGGTCGGCGACCTTCTCGATCCCCGCGGCGAACTCGGCGGTCTTGAACTCCGGGCGCGGGTCGCGGCCCGGCTTCTCCAGCTCGGCGATGATGTCGGACACGGTCGGCACGCCGAACTTCTCGTCGGTGAAGTCGGCCGGGCGCAGGGACCGCAGGGTGGTGGTGTTGCCGATGATCTCGGTGATCGGCCTGCCGGTGGACTCGAGGATGCGCCGGACCACCGGGTAGGCCTCGGGATGCACCGCGGACGTGTCGAGGGGGTCCTCGCCGCCGCGGATGCGCAGGAAGCCCGCGCACTGCTCGAAGGCCTTGGGGCCCAGCCGCGGGACGTCGAGCAGCGCGGTGCGGCTGCGGAACGGGCCGTGCTGATCGCGGTGGGCCACGATGCTCTCCGCGACCGAGGTGCTGACACCGGAGACCCGCGACAGCAGCGGCACCGAGGCGGTGTTGACGTCGACGCCGACCGCGTTCACCGCGTCCTCGACGACCGCGCCGAGCGAGCGGGCGAGCAGGGTCTCGGACACGTCGTGCTGGTACTGGCCGACGCCGATGGACTTCGGCTCGATCTTCACCAGTTCGGCGAGGGGGTCCTGGAGGCGGCGGGCGATCGAGACCGCGCCGCGCAGCGACACGTCCATGTCGGGCAGTTCGGCCGAGGCGTAGGCCGAGGCCGAGTACACCGAGGCGCCCGCCTCGGAGACCACGATCTTGGTCGGCTTGTTCTCCGGGATCCGCGCGATCAGTTCGGCGGCCAGCGCGTCGGTCTCGCGGGAGGCGGTGCCGTTGCCGATGGCGATGAGTTCCACGCCGAAGCGCGCGACCAGCGCCGCGAGGACCGCGAGGGCCTTCTCGCTCTGACCCTGCGGCTTGTGCGGGTAGACGACCTCGGTGGCGACGACCTTGCCGGTGGCGTCGACCACCGCGACCTTCACGCCGGTGCGGTAGCCGGGGTCGAGGCCCATGGTGGTGCGGGTGCCCGCGGGGGCGGCCAGCAGCAGGTCGCGCAGATTGGCGGCGAACACGTCGACCGCGTCCTTCTCCGCCGCCTGGCGCAGCCGCATCCGGGTGTCGATGCCCAGGCTGATCTGCAGCTTGGTCCGCCAGGCCCAGCGCACCGTGTCCAGCAGCCAGCCGTCGGCGGCGCGGCCCCGGTCGGCGATGCCGAAGGCCACCGCGATGCGGCCCTCGTAGACGCTGCGTTCGCCCGGCGCGAGTTCGGTGGTGTCGGGTTCGAGGTGCAGGGTGAGCACTTCTTCCTTCTCCCCGCGCAGCAGCGCGAGGATGCGGTGCGAGGGCAGCTTGGCGAAGGGCTCGGAGAACTCGAAGTAGTCGGCGAACTTCGCGCCCGCCTCCTCCTTGCCCGCGCGGACGGTGGAGGTGAGCTGCCCACGGTTCCAGTACATCTCGCGCAGTTCGCCGACCAGGTCGGCGTCCTCGGCGAACCGCTCGACCAGGATCGCGCGGGCGCCGTCGAGCTGCTCGGCGGAGTAGCCGCCCGGATCGGCCGACGGGTCGTTCAGCAGGGCGTCGGCGACCGGCTCGTGCCCGGCCTCGCGGGCGATCTGGGCCTTGGTGCGGCGCTTGGGCTTGTAGGGCAGGTAGATGTCCTCGAGCCGGGCCTTGGTCTCGGCGAGCATGATCTGCCGGTGCAGCTCCGGGTCGAGCTTGCCCTGGCCGCGGATGGATTCGACGATCGCGCCGCGGCGCTCGTCGAGTTCGCGCAGGTAGCCGAGGCGCTCCTCGAGCTGACGCAGCTGGGCGTCGTCGAGGCCGCCGGTGACCTCCTTGCGGTACCGGGCGATGAACGGCACGGTGGAGCCGCCGTCGAGCAGCTCGACCGCCGCGCGGACCTGGGTTTCGCGCACGCCGAGTTCGTCGGCGATCCGTTTGCCGACGGCGGCGAGCGGGGCGATGGGCGTGCTGTCGGTCGGAGTGCCGTTCGACGTCGAACGGGCGGTCTCGGGCGCTGTCGTCACGTCGGGCCACCCTACCGGCACGCGCCGACAACCGGGCCCGCCACCGCGCTCCCCCGGCCCGCCGTGTCAGTCCCCGGCGAGGATCGCCGCCGCCATCTCCCGCATCTCGGCCTTGCGGATCTTGCCGGTCACCGTCATGGGGAATTCCTCGACGACGTGCACGTAGCGCGGGATCTTGTAGTGGGCGAGCTTGCCCGCGCAGAACTCGCGCAGGGCCGCCGCGTCCAGGGGGGCGGCGCCGTCGCGCAGGCGGATCCAGGCCATCAGCTCCTCGCCGAACTTCTCGTCGGGCACCCCGATGACCTGGGCGTCGACGATGTCGGGGTGGGTGTAGAGGAACTCCTCGATCTCGCGCGGGTAGATGTTCTCGCCGCCGCGGATGACCATGTCCTTGATCCGGCCGGTCACCGAGACGTAGCCGTCGGCGTCCATGACGCCGATGTCGCCGGTGTGCATCCACCGCGCCGCGTCGATGGCCTCGGCGGTCTTCACCGGCTCGTCCCAGTAGCCGAGCATCACCGAGTAGCCCCGGGTGCACAGCTCGCCCGGTTCGCCGCGCGGCACGGTGCGCCCGGTGGCCGGGTCGACGATCTTGATCTCGAGGTGCGGGCCGACCCGGCCGACGGTGGCGGTGCGCCGGTCGAGGCCGTCGTCGCGGCGGGTCTGGGTGGACACCGGCGAGGTCTCGGTCATCCCGTAGCAGATGGCGACCTCGGTCATGCCGAGCCGGTCGATCACCCGTTTCATGACTTCGACGGGGCAGGGCGAGCCGGCCATGATGCCGGTGCGCAGGCTCGACAGGTCGCGGGGCGCGCCCCCGTCGAGTTCGGCGAGGACGGCGATGAACATGGTCGGCACACCGTAGAGCGCGGTGCAGGCTTCGGCGGCGACGGCGTCGAGGGTGGCGGCGGGGTCGAACGCGGGCGCCGGGATGACGACCGCGCAGCCGTGCGAGGTGGCCGCCAGGTTGCCCATCACCATGCCGAAGCAGTGGTAGTAGGGCACGGGCAGGCAGATGCGGTCCTGTTCGGTGTAGCCGCACAGTTCGCCGACGAAGAAGCCGTTGTTGAGGATGTTGTGGTGACTGAGCGTGGCGCCCTTGGGGAATCCCGTGGTGCCGGAGGTGTATTGGATGTTGATGGGGTCGTCGGCCGAGAGCGAGGCGGCGACCACCTCGAGCAGTTCGGTGTCGGGTTCGGTGGCGGCGGTCTCCGCCCATTCGGGGCTGCCCAGGATCAGGACCTGTTCCAGCGCCGGGCAGTTCGGGCGCACCTGGTCGATCATCGCCGCGTAGTCGGAGGTCTTGAACGACGGCGCCGCCACGAGCATCCGCACCCGGGCCTGGCGGAGCACGTATTCGAGTTCGCTCGTGCGGTAGGCGGGATTGATGTTGACCAGGATGATGCCCAGCGCCGCGGTCGCGTATTGCACGAAGTACCACTCGGCGCAGTTGGGCGCCCAGATGCCGACCCGGTCGCCCGCGCCGAGCCCCCGCGCGGCCAGGCCGGTCGCGAGGGAATCGACCGCGGCGGCGGCCTGCGCGTAGGTCCAGCGGCGGCCGGTGATCCGGTCGACGAGGGCGTCGCGCTCGGGGAACCGCGCCGCCGTCCGCGCGAAGTCGGCGCCGATGGTGTCGCCGAGCAGCGGGGTGTCGGAGACCCCCGAGTCGTAGCTGGCCGCTGTGGTCGTCGCCGACATCCGATTGCCTCCCGTCCACCGCGCCCGCGGTGCGTAACATCCATTCCGGTAGTCACCAGGATGTGAGGTACATCATGGCCCCGGCTACCCCCGAAAAGGGGTGAGACAGCATGACCGACGCCCGCGATGCCGACGACCTGCGCGGCTGCCTGCGTCACGCCGCCCGCGCGGGTGCCGCGCCGCTGGTCTTCGGCGGCCTCGTCGACGGCCCCGCGGTGGTCCTGACCCAGTTCCACGGCGCCCGGACCCGGGCCATGCACGGGCTGCGGGTCGAGCGGGCCAACGGGCTCGGCGGGCACGCCCTGCTGCACGGGCGGCCCTGCGCGGTGCCCGACTATCGCAGCGCGGCCGGGATCACCCACCACTACGACGGCGCGGTCTCGGGCGAGCGGCTGCGCTCGGTGGCCGCGGTGCCGGTGCTGGTCGGCGGCAGGCCGCGCGCGGTGCTGTACGCGGCCGATCGCGGCGCCGCGCCGCTGGGCGACCGGGCCACCGCCGCGCTCGCCGAGGCGGCCCGCGCGCTGTCCACCGCCATCACCGTGCGCGAGGAGGTGGCCCGCCGGGTCGCCGACCTCACCGCCGCCGCGGCCGGGGTGCGGCCGCAGCAGCTGCGCGACGTGCACGCCGAGCTGCGCGAGATCGCGGCGGCCAGTACCGATCCGGCGCTGCGGGAGCGGCTGCACCGGGTCTGCGCGCGATTGGCGGGCGACCCGGAACCGGGACCGGTCCCGCGGCTGTCGCGGCGCGAACTCGACGTGCTCGCCCGTGTCGGGCTCGGCGCGACCAACCGGGACGTGGCCCGCGACCTGGGCGTCGGCACCGAGACGGTGAAGAGCTACCTGCGTTCGGCGATGACCAAGCTGGGCAGCCACACCCGCTACGAGGCGGTGACCGTCGCGCGCAGGCACGGCCTGCTGCCCTGACCCGGCTGTGGTGTTGCTCACGCTGCGCCCCCGTATGGCCTTCGGTACCGGGCACAACGGACAACGCCGATGTTCGGCTACCCGAAAGGCGTTGCGGCAAACCATGCTCCGGTCCACGGCAGGCCGGTAGCGTTTTTCCGATGACGGAGCCTTTTGCGCTGGCCGGCCTCTCGCTGGACTGCGACGATCACGAACACCTCGCCCGCTTCTATCTGGGCCTGCTCGGCGGCCGCGTGCTGTGGAACGACGAACACAGCGTCGGCATCCGGATCCCCAACGGGCTGACCGTGGCCGCGCAACGGGTCGACGACTACTCCCCGCCGCAGTGGCCGGGCGCCTCGGTGGTGCACCTGGACCTGGCCGCCGACGCGGATCTGGACCTATGCGAGCAGCACGCGCTCGCGATCGGCGCGAAACCCGCCCCCGTGCAACCGGACCCGCGCTGGCGGGTGCTGCTGGATCCGGCCGGTCATCCGTTCTGCATCACCACGCGCAACTACGCGGGCTGAGACAGGTCAATCCCGGGGGAGCAGATCGGGCCTGCGCGCGCGGGTCCGCATCAGCGACTGCTCGTGCCGCCACGCCGCGACCTTGGCGTGATCGCCGGAGAGCAGGATCGGGGGGACGTCCAGACCGCGCCACGACACCGGGCGCGTGTAGCTCGGGCCCTCGAGCAGGCCGAGCCCGTCGGTGCCGTCGGTCCCGACCGAGAACGAATCCTCCTGGTGGGAGAGCTGATTGCCGAGCACGCCGGGGATCAGCCGGACCACGGCCTCGGTCATCACCAGCACGGCGGCCTCGCCGCCGATGAGGACGTAGTCCCCGATGCTGACCTCCTCGACCCGTACGCGGCGGGCGGCGTCGTCGAAGACGCGCTGGTCGATGCCCTCGTAGCGGCCGCACGCGAACACGATGTGCGCTTCGGTGGACCAGCGCCGGGCGGTCTCCTGGGTGAACGGGACGCCGGCGGGGGTGGGCACGACCAGCAGCGCGTCGTCGGGGCAGACCGCATCCAGCGCGTCACCCCAGATCGTGGGTTTCATGACCATGCCGGGACCGCCGCCGTAGGGCGAGTCGTCCACGGACTTGTGCACGTCGTGGGTCCAGTCCCGCAGGTCGTGCACGTCGACGCTGAGCAGGCCCTTGTCGATGGCCTTGCCGAGCAGCGCCGCGCGCAGCGGCTCCAGGTACTCCGGGAAGATCGTGACGACGTCGAGTTTCACGAATTCACTCCGGATCGAGCAGGCCCTCGGGCGGGTCGATGACGACGAGCCGATCGGCGATCGACACGGTCGGGACGATGGCGAGGACGAAGGGGATGAGGATCTCGCGGCCGTCGTCGGCGGCCCGCACGCTCAGCAACTCCCCCGCCGCGGAGTGCAGCACCTCGGTGACCTCACCGACGTGGGTGCCGTCGGTGAGCTGGACGGCGAGGCCCTCCAGCTCGTGGTCGTAGTACTCGTCCGGGTCCTCCGTCGGCGGCAGATCAGCGCTGTCGATGACGAACAGCATGCCCCGCAGCGCGTCGGCGGCGGTGCGGTCGGCGATCCCGTCGAGAAACACCAGAAGCCGGCCCGAGTGCTCTCGGGCCGACTCCACGGTGTAGGGCCGGGTCTGCTTCGACTTCGGCAGGCGCCCGCGCAGCGTGGCGCCCGGGGCGAAACGTTCCTCCGGCGCGTCGGTGCGCACCTCGACGACGAGTTCGCCGCGCACGCCGTGCGACTTGGCGACCCGGCCTACGACGAGTTCCATCTAGGCGTCGGTGTCGACCACGTCGACCCGGATCCCGCGGCCGCCGATACCGGCGACCAGGGTGCGCAGCGCGGTGGCGGTACGACCACCGCGACCGATCACCTTGCCCAGGTCCTCAGGATGGACATGAACCTCGACGGTGCGCCCGCGCCGGCCGGTGATCAGCTCGACGCGGACGTCGTCGGGGTTGGCGACGATGCCACGAACGAGGTGCTCGACGGCATCGGCAACAACGGCAGTCATGATTACTCGGCAGCCTCGGTGGCGGCCTCGGCCTCGGCGGCGTCGTCCTTCTTGGCGGCCTTCTTCTTCGGGGTGACGGCCTCGGCGACGGGCTCGTTGTCCGCGGCGGCCAGGGCGGCGTTGAAGAGGTCCAGCTTGGACGGCTTGGCGGCCTTCACCTTGAGGGTGCCCTCGGTGCCGGGCAGGCCCTTGAACTTCTGCCAGTCACCGGTGATCTCCAGCAGGCGCTGCACGGGCTCGGTGGGCTGGGCGCCGACGGAGAGCCAGTACGCGACGCGCTCGGCGTCGATCTCGATGAGCGAGGGCTCTTCCTTCGGGTGGTACTTGCCGATGCTCTCGATCGCGCGGCCGTCACGACGGGTGCGGGCGTCGGCGACGACGACACGGTACTGGGGGTTGCGGATCTTGCCCAGGCGGGTGAGCTTGATGCGAACAGCCATTGCTGATCTGCCTCTTTCGTTGGTTGGTCACCGCGCGATTCTGCGACCCCCCTGGTCGTGAGGGTCCGGTTTCGCGCTTGGAGTGCGTGACCGCCGTGCGGTACGTGACCGGAGACGGGCTGACACTGTCCTCGACGAGGACGGTGGTTCATTCTGCCAGACCGGTGGCGCCGGGTTGTAATCGGCCGGTCAGCGCGGTGCGCGGACGACCTCGCCGCGCAGCACCACCCATCGCGGGTCGGTGAGCGCGTCCGGGTGTTCGCGGGGGTCGCGGTCGTAGACGACGAAGTCGGCGGCCGCGTCCTGCTCGACGTTGCGGTGCCCGAGCCAGGGGCGCGCGTTCCAGGACGCGGCGCCCAGCGCGTCGTGCGCCGACAGGCCCGCCTCGCGCAGCGCCGCGATCTCGTCGGCGACCCGGCCGTGCCGGATCCCGCCGCCCGCGTCGGTGCCCACGTAGACCGGGACGCCCGCCTCGTGCGCCTTGCCGACCGTCTCGCGGGACCGGCGGTGCAGGTCGAGCATGTGCTCGGCGTAGACCGGGAAGCGTCCCGCGTCCGCGGCGATGGCCGGGAAGGTGTCGATGTTGATCAGGGTGGGGACCAGGGCGGTGCCGTGGGCGACCATGGCCGCGATGGTCTCGTCGGTCAGCCCCGTGCCGTGTTCGAGGCAGTCGAAGCCCGCCTCGATGAGGCCGGGCAGGGCGTGCTCGCCGAACACGTGCGCGGTGATGCGGGCGCCGTTGTCGTGGGCGGCCTCGACCGCCTCCTTCAGCACCGGGTCGTTCCACAGCGGCCGCAGATCGCCGATCTCGCGGTCGATCCAGTCGCCGACGATCTTGACCCAGCCGTCGCCGCGCCGTGCCTGCTCGGCCACCGCCTCGGGCAGCTGCTCCTCGTGTTCGAGATCGATGCCGAGGTCGCGGATGTAGCGCTTGGGGCGGGCGATGTGGCGGCCCGCGCGGACGATCCGCGGCAGGTCGGGGCGCTCGTCGACGAAGCGGGTGTCGATCGGGCTGCCCGCGTCCCGCAGCAGCAGCACGCCCGCGTCACGTTCGGTCTCGGCCTGGGCGAGGGCGCCGTCGCGGTCCTCGTGGCCGCCGCCGAAGCGGATGCCCACGTGACAGTGCGCGTCGACGAGGCCGGGGACGATCCATCCGGACCCGGTCACCGTCGGCGCGCCGGGCACCGGATCGAAGGTGACCCGCCCGTCCGCCACCCACAGGTCACGAACGTCGTCGCCCGGCAACACCACGCCGCGAAAATGCACCGATCCTCCTGAGGATGTCCCGCGTGGCGGGCGCCGGGCCCTAGTTCTTGGGGAACTTGAGCTGGGACAGGTCGATGCCCTCGAGACCGGGCGGCAGCTGGTCGAGGCCGGGCGGCATGTTGGACAGGTCCATGCCGGGCGGCAGGGCGGGCATGCCGGGGAAGCCGCCGCGCATCTTCGGCGGGGTCGGGCCGCGCCCGCCCTTCTTGCCCTTCTTGCCCTTCTTGTTGTTGCCGCGCCGCGAACCGGGCAGACCCATCTGCCTGCCCATCATGGCCATCATCTTCTTGGCCTCGAAGAACCGGTCGACGAGCTGGTTGACGTCGGAGACCTGCACGCCCGAGCCGTTGGCGATACGCAGGCGGCGCGAGGCGTTGATGATCTTGGGGTTGGCGCGTTCGGCCGGGGTCATGCCGCGGATGATGGCCTGCACCCGGTCGAGCTGCTTGTCGTCGACCTGGGCGAGCACGTCCTTCATCTGGCCCGCGCCCGGCAGCATGCCGAGCAGGTTGCCGATGGGGCCCATCTTGCGGATCGCCAGCATCTGGTCGAGGAAGTCCTCGAGGGTGAGTTCGCCGCTGCCGATCTTGCGGGCGGTCTCCTCGGCCTGCTGGGCGTCGTAGATCTTCTCGGCCTGCTCGATCAGGGTGAGCACGTCACCCATGTCGAGGATGCGCGAGGCCATCCGGTCGGGGTGGAAGACGTCGAAGTCCTCGAGCTTCTCGCCGGTGGAGGCGAACATGATCGGCACGCCCGTCACGTTGCGCACCGACAGCGCGGCGCCACCGCGGGCGTCGCCGTCGAGCTTGGTGAGCACGACGCCGGTGAAGCCGACGCCGTCGCGGAAGGCCTCGGCGGTGGAGACCGCGTCCTGGCCGATCATGGCGTCGAGGACGAACAGGGTCTCGTCGGGCTGGACGGCGTCGCGGATGCCCGCGGCCTGGGCCATCAGCTCGGCGTCGATACCGAGGCGGCCCGCGGTGTCGACGATGACCACGTCGTACTGCTTGGCCTTGGCCTCCTCGACACCGGCGCGCGCGACGTCGACCGGGTCGGCGGCGGTGATGCCGAGCTCGTTCTCGCCGCCGCCGACGGAGGTGCCGGGGTGCGGGGCGAAGACGGGGACGCCCGCGCGTTCGCCGACGACCTGCAGCTGGGTGACGGCGCCGGGACGCTGGAGGTCGCAGGCGACCAGCAGGGGCTGATGTCCCTGTTCCTTCAGCCACTTGGCGAGCTTGCCCGCCAGGGTGGTCTTACCGGCACCCTGCAGGCCGGCCAGCATGACGACCGTCGGCGGGTTCTTGGCCAGGTTGAGCCGGCGCGTCTGGCCACCGAGGACCTCGATCAGCTCGGCGTTGACGATCTTGACGACTTCCTGGGCGGGGTTGAGCGCCCCGCTGAGCTGGACCTCTCTGGCCTGCTCCTTGACCTTCGCGATGAAGCCGCGCACGACCGGCAGCGCGACGTCGGCCTCGAGCAGCGCGAGCCGGATCTCCCGTGCCGTGGCATCGATGTCGGCCGGCGACAGACGCCCCTTGCCGCGCAGATCCTGCAGTGCACCGGTAAGCCGGTCGGACAGGGATTCGAACACCGATCGCGCTCCTGATCTACAAAGGGACGTCTATTGCCCTCCCAGGGTAATGGGCTGACGCCTCCTGGTGCGCATGCGGTGTGGACTGTGCGGTCATTCGCGGGGACGAGCGGGGACCGCGGGTGTGCCGCGACGCAGTTCGTGGTTCTCCAGATTCACCAGCGAGACCGCCTCGTGCCCGGTGAGCCCGACCTCGCGCGCCAGCGCCTCGATGCGGGCGCGGTCCTCGGCGGTCGGCTCCCGGTGGGCGCCGACGGTCGAGGCGATGGTCATGGCGGCCAGCGCCTGGGCACCGCTGAGCGTGCGCCCCGGCAACCAGGAGACCACCCACAGGTCGCCACCGACGCAGCGCGCGCAGTGCGCGGTGTCGTCGCTGGTCATCGTCGAGGACGACACGACTTCGATAGCCATAGCCCGCTCCCGTCGTGAGAGTGAAAGCCCCGCGGGACACAGCGTAGAACGGCGGGGCCGGACCTTTCGGACCTCGTGACCGACACGGGGCAAACCGATAGCAATCGGTGAGGAAACCGTGTCCCGGACAAGCGATCAGGTCTGGTCGTCGTCCTCGGGAGCGGGCGCCGGTTTGGGCGCCGGACGCGGCACGACCGCCAGCACCGTCCGCTCGAGGTCGGCCCGGCGGGCGGGCGAGTCGGTCTCGCCCAGATCGAGACAGAACGTGTCGACCACCGCGGTGCCCATCGTGACCACCCGCGCCCACAGCACGTCGACCCCGGCGTCGGCGAAGGTCGCGGCGAGACGGCTGAGCAGGCCGATCCGGTCCTCGGCGCGCAGTTCGAGGACGACCTGTCCCGGGGTGGCGCCGGAGCTGAGGATGATGCGCGGCTCGGCCTGCGCCCACCGCGCGGCGGCCTCCTGCTCGCGATCGGCCAGGACCTCGGCCACGTCCAGGGCCCCCGACACGGCCCGGATCAGTTCCTGGCGCAGCAGGCCCGGGTCCGGCGGGTCGCCGAACTTGGGCTGCACGACGAAGGTGTCGATGGCCGAGGTGCCCTCGGCGTTCGCGGACGCCGACAGCACCCGCAGCGAGTGCAGGGCCAGCACGCCGGCGGCGTCGGAGAGCAGACCCGGTTCGTCGGGCGCGATCACCGTGACGACGTAGGTGTGCTTGCTGTCCCCCGGCGCCAGATCCACGTGCACGCCACCGGCTTTGGCCTTCTCGACGAGTTCGGCGGCGATGGGTTCGGGCTGCGGCAGCGGCTCGCCGGCCATGATGAGCCTGCACCGGCGCACGAGATCGCCGATGAGCGAGGCCTTCCAGTCGCCCCAGACGCCGGGACCGGTGGCCAGCGAGTCGGCCTCGGCGAGCGCGTGCAGCAGTTCCAGCAGCACGACGTCGCCGTCGAGGGCGTCGGCGACGGCCTGGGCGGTGGCCGGGTCGGCCAGGTCGCGCCGCGTGGCGGCCTCGGGGAGCAGCAGGTGGTGGCGGACCATCGCGCTGAGCGTGCGCACGTCCGAGGGCCACAGGCCGAGACGGCGGCCGATGTGGGTGGCCAGTTCCGCGCCGACCACGCTGTGATCGCCCGCGCGGCCCTTGCCGATGTCGTGCAGCAGGGCGCCGAGGGCCAGCAGGTCGGGCCGGGAGACGCGGGTGCTCAGCGCGCCCGCGTGGGCGACGGTCTCCATCAGATGACGGTCGACGGTCCAGGTGTGCACGGCGTCGCGCGGCGGCAGATCGCGCACCGCGCCCCACTCCGGCAGGAGCCTGCCCCACAGGCCGGTGCGGTCCAGCGCCTCGACCGCGTCGATGCAGCCACGGCCGGTGCCCAGCAGCACGAGCAGGTCGTTGAGGGCGTCCTTGGGCCAGGGTTCGCGCAGTTCCGGCGCGTCCTCGGAGAGCCGGTTGAGCGTCGTGGCCGACATCGGCAGCCCGGTCTGGGCGGAGGCGGCCGCGACCCGCAGGATCAGGCCGGGGTCGCGGGCGGGGCGCGCGTCGCGGGCCAGCACCACCTCGCCCGAGTGCTCGACCACGCCCTCGTCGAGGGGCCGCCGGACCGGCATGCGCCGCAACCGGGCCAGCCCGCGTCGCGGCAGGGCGTTGCCCGCGGTGCGCAGGCCGACGTCGACCGAATAGCTGACCGTGCGCGCGGCGTCGCTGAGCATGCGGGCCAGGTCGAAGCGGTCGCCGATGCGCAGCGCGGCGCCGATCTCGTCGGCGTCCTGGGCGCGCAGCTGATCGCGCGCGCGTCCGGCGACGCGGTGCAGTTCGGTTCGCACGTCGAGCAGCCGCCGGTGCGCCGTGGCGAGGCCGCCGCCGGGCACGTCGGGACCGAGCCCGGGCATCGCGTCGGTGAGCTGGGCGATGGCCAGCGCGTCGAGCAGCTGGATGTCGCGCAGCCCGCCGCGCCCGTTCTTCAGATCGGGTTCGGCACGGTGGGCGAGGTCGCCGCTGCGCTGCCAGCGGGTGCGGGTCTGGGCGACGAGGTCGTCGAAGCGGGTCCGGATGCCGGTGCGCCATTCGCGGCGCACGCCGCCGATGAGCAGCCTGCTCATCTCCTCGTCGCCCACGATGTGCCGTGCCTCGAGCAGGCCGAGCGCGACGATCATGTCGTCGGCGGCCACCCGCTGCGCCTGCGGGACGGTGCGCACGCTGTGGTCGAGCTTGATGTGGGCGTCCCACAGCGGGTACCAGAGCTGGTCGGCCACCTCGGCGACCCGGGCGGGGTCGACCTCGTCGTGGTAGAGCAGCACCAGGTCCAGGTCCGAGTACGGCAGCATCTCGCGCCTGCCGAGCCCGCCGACGGCCACCAGGGCCAGCCCGCTGTCGGGGGTGATGCCGACCTCGTTGCCCTTGGAGGTCAGCCACAGTTCGTAGAGATCGACCAGCGCCGCGCGCAGCGACTCCGGATCGAGCCGGGGATTGCGGGTACCCGCACCCTCGAGTAGTTGCGCCCGCGCCGCCACCAGGTCCGCCGCGCCGTTGTGCTTACCGCCGCCGCCGTTGTTCTCGCCCACCGCCCCACCGCCTTCATGCACCGCAACCACCGCCGACACTGCAATGCGACAGCACCACAACGGTTTTCGGCCGCCTCGGCGCCGAGAAGCGAGACGTCACGCCGAAGGCGCGGTATCGCTTCTCGGCGCCGAGGTCACGAGGCCGGAAACCAGCGGCACCAGCCGCCGAAACTACAGTGCGTCGCTACCGCGTTCGCCGGTGCGGACCCGGATGATGGTCTCCACCGGGGTCACCCACACCTTGCCGTCACCGATCTTGCCGGTGCGCGAGGCCTCGACGATGGTCTCGACGACCTTGTCGACCGAGGCGTCGTCCACGACGACCTCCACGCGCACCTTGGGCACGAAGTCCACCGAGTACTCGGCGCCGCGGTAGACCTCGGTGTGGCCCTTCTGCCTGCCGTAGCCCTGGACTTCGCTGACGGTCATCCCGAACACGCCGGCCTGTTCCAGACCGCTCTTGACGTCCTCGAGCGTGAACGGTTTGACGATTGCCGTGATCAACTTCATGTTGGTCATGCCTCCTTGGCGAGCGTGCGTGCCGTGCCACCCACAGCAGCGAAATCGTAAGCGGTTTCCGCGTGCTCGGACTCGTCCACGCCCGCCGCCTCGGCCTCGTCACTGACGCGCAGGCCGAGGGTGAACTTGATCAGGTAGGCGATCACGGCCGTGGCGACCAGCGAGTAGGCCAGGACGGTGAAGGCACCGACGGCCTGCAGCTTCAACTGCTCGACTCCACCACCGTAGAACAGACCCTTCACGGCCGCCGGGGCTTCGGGCGCCGCGACAAGGCCGACCAGCAGGGTGCCGACCAGACCACCGACGAGGTGGACGCCGACCACGTCGAGCGAGTCGTCGAAACCGAAGCGGAACTTCAGGCCGACCGCCAGGGCGCACAGCGCGCCCGCGACGACGCCGATGACCAGGGCGCCGACCACGTTCACCGAGGAACAGGCCGGGGTGATGGCGACCAGACCGGCCACGATGCCCGAGGCGGCGCCCAGGGAGGTGGCGTGCCCGTCGCGCAGCTTCTCCACCAGGAGCCAGGCCAGCATGGCGGCGGCGGTGGCGATGGTGGTGGTCAGGAAGGTGGCGCCGGCGATGCCGTTGGAGCCGACGGCCGAACCCGCGTTGAAGCCGTACCAGCCGAACCACAGCAGGCCGGCACCCAGCATGACGAACGGCAGGTTGTGCGGACGGAACGGGGTCTTCGGCCAGCCCTTGCGCTTGCCGAGCACGATGCACAGCACCAGGCCCGCGGCACCGGCGTTGATGTGCACGGCGGTACCACCGGCGAAGTCGATCGCCTTGAGGTTGTTGGCGATCCAGCCGCCCTGCTCACCGGTGTAGCCGTCGAAGGCGAAGACCCAGTGCGCGACCGGGAAGTACACGACGGTGGCCCAGATGCCGGCGAACAGCAGCCACGAGCCGAACTTCAGGCGGTCGGCCACCGCGCCCGAGATGAGAGCGACCGTGATGATCGCGAACATGAGCTGGAAGGCCACGAAGACCGACAGCGGGATGGTGCCGTTGAGCGGGATGCCCGCGGGGGTGGCCGGGTCCGTGGTGGCCAGGTACTGGCCGCCGAAGACGCCCTTGAGGCCGAAGTACTGCAGCGGGTCGCCGATCAGGTTGCCCTTGTCCTCGCCGAAGGCCACCGAGAACCCGTAGAGACACCACAGGATGGTTATCAGCCCCATCGCCGAGATGCTCATCATGATCATGTTCAGGACGTTCTTGCCACGGACCATGCCGCCGTAGAAGAAAGCCAGACCCGGCGTCATCAACAGCACGAGCGCTGACGAGGCCAGCATCCATGCGGTGTCACCGGCGTCGGGTGCGCCGATTACGGGAAATGCCACCTTTTGTTCCTCCTCATCTCGGGCCTCACCGGTGACGGCAAAGCACCTGCACAGAAGGGTCGCGACTCGGTGTTTCATCCGTTGAGCTGTCGTGTTTCGCGTGAGTGAACGGATGGCGCGATCGTGTTGCTTCCACGTTTCGTCCCGTACACCCGCGGGTTCCGGCTCACGGTGAGGGTAATGCGGCTGTGCGGTTCGCCGGGGAGATGCGGTGGCGTGTTGTGCCTGGTGGACGCCGCTGCCCGCCGGGTCGCGTCGACCGGGCGGGCAGCGGGTGGGGCCGGTGGGGCGGGTGGGTCAGCCGAGCAGCGCGTCGACGAACGCGCCGGGTTCGAAGGGCGCCAGGTGGTCGGCTCCCTCGCCGAGACCGACCAGTTTGACCGGCACGCCCAGCTCGTGCTGGACCTGGAAGACGATGCCGCCCTTGGCGGTCCCGTCGAGCTTGGTGAGCACCACGCCGGTGATGTCGACGACGTCGGCGAAGACCCGCGCCTGCATCAGGCCGTTCTGGCCGACGGTGGCGTCGAGCACCAGCAGCACCTCGTCGACGGCGGCCTTCTTCTCCACCACGCGCTTGACCTTGCCCAGCTCGTCCATCAGGCCGGTCTTGGTGTGCAGGCGGCCCGCGGTGTCGACGAGCACGGCGTCGACGCCGTTGTCGATGCCCGCGCTGACCGCGTCGAAGGCGACGGCGGCCGGGTCGGCGCCCTCCTTGCCGCGCACGGTCTCCGCGCCGACCCGCTCGCCCCAGGTCTGCAGCTGGTCGGCGGCGGCGGCGCGGAAGGTGTCGGCGGCGCCGAGCAGCACCCGGCGGCCGTCGGCGACCAGCACGCGGGCGAGCTTGCCCGTCGTGGTGGTCTTGCCGGTGCCGTTGACGCCGACCACCAGCAGGATCGCCGGGTGGTCGTCGTGCGGCAGGGCGCGGATGGAGCGGTCGAGTTCGGGGCGCAGCGCCTCGACGAGCACGTCGCGCAGGACCTGGCGGGCGTCGTCGGCCGTGCGCACGCTGCGCACCGCCATCTCCTCGCGCAGGCGCTCGACGATCTTGCCGGTGCTCGCGGTGCCGATGTCGGCCAGGACGAGGGTGTCCTCGATCTCCTCCCACGAGTCCTCGTCCAGGTCGCCGCCGCCGAGCAGGCCGAGCAGGCTCTTGCCGACCGCGTTCTGCGAGCGGGACAGGCGGCCGCGCAGGCGCTCGAGGCGGCCCGCCGTCGGCTCGATCTCCTCGACCGGGGCGGTCGCGGCGGCCGGGGCCGATCCGGTGACCGCGGCCTGCGGGGGCGCGCCGGTCACGGGCGCGGTGGCCGGGGTGTCGGCGGGGGCGGGCGCGGTGGTCTGGGCGGGCGCGGAGCCGGTGACGGGCGCCGTCTCCGGCGCGGGCGCGGTCTCGGGCGCGGCGGTGTCGAGTTCGGTGGTCACGCCCTCGGCGGGTGCCGAGCCGGTCGTCGTGTCCGGGAGGTCGGGCGTGCCGGTGACGGGGGCGGTCGTCGGCTGATCGGCGGGGGCGGCCGGGGCGGGGGCGGAGCCGGTGGCCGGGGCGGTGGGTTCGGTGGTGACGTCCTGCTCGGGTAGGGGGACGTCGTGGATCGTGCGGCGGCCGGAGTCGCGCGGGATCGCCGCGTCGTCGCCGACGTGCGGTTGCCCGTCGGTGTCGGTGCGTTCCGGCGGCAGCGGGACCGGTTCGGGTTTCGGCTTCGGCAGCGTGGCCGGGCCGGCACCGCCCTGGCTGAAGCTGAAGCCGCCCGAGGCGGTGTAGCCGCCGGACCGGTCGGTCAGCTCCTTCTCCGCGGGCGGGGGCGTCAGGGATATCCGGCGCCGCTTGTACAGGACGAAACCCGCGACCAGCGCCACCAGGACGGCGGCGGCGATCACGGCGATCAGGATCCACGCTTGCGAACTCACGCACGCGAGTCTATTCGGGGAGCGGGCCCGGTATTCTGCCGCGCCGTCGGGCGGCGTGTTCGCAGGTCCAAAGGTGTTGGGGGCGCGGGATTGTCGCTCGGCGCGCCGGGAATCCGCGACATCCTGCGGAACTTCTGGCCGATGACCCATAGGATCGGCGGCGTGACCGATCGAAACGTGCTTGGGGGGCCGCTGGAAGAGTGCGGCACCGATCCTCTCACCGGGTTCTACCGGGACGGGTGCTGCAGTACCGGACCGGAGGATCTCGGCAGTCACACCGTGTGCACTGTCGTGACCGCCGAGTTCCTGGAGCATCAGGCCTCGATCGGCAACGACCTCAGTACCCCGCGACCGGAGAACAACTTCCCCGGCCTGCAACCGGGTGATCGCTGGTGTGTGGTGGCGGTGCGGTGGCTGCACGCCCACGAGGACGGCGTCGCCGCCCCCGTGGTGCTGGCCGCCACCCACGAGAACGCGCTCGAGGTGATCTCGATGGACGTACTCCGCAAGTACGCCGTCGACGTCCCCGACGATGTGAGCGATCTGCTCTGACACCGGCCGGGGCGGCGGGCCTCAGTTCAGCGCGCCGTCGTAGTCGGGCAGTTTGAAGGTCCGCTCGGCGTGGCCGCCGGCCAGGTCCGAGGCGCTGTTGCCGATGTTGGCGACGATCGTGTACCCCTGCCGCTCGATATCGATGCGGCTGGCGGTCTTGTACTCCTGCAGCCCGGCCGCGCCCGCGGACAGGGTGGTGATCGGGCTGCCGTAGAGCCCGTCGACGGGATATCCGGCGGCTTCGAGGTCGACGCGTGTGTAGGGCCCGGCCAGGGCGGGCCGGCCGGTCACGAAGATCAGTGCCGCGCCGTTCTCCTTCGCCCACCGCGCCAGCGCCAGCACGGGCGGGATCGCCGGCTGCAGCAGGCCGGGATGGTAGGTGGTCTCGAGGGTGGTGTTGTCGATGTCGAAGACGATGGCCGGGCGGGTGGCGGTGGGGAGCCTGCCCGCGAGGTAGGTGCCCGCTTCCGCGGTCACCGCGGTGACGTCGGCGATCCACTGCTGATAGCTCGGCTTCGCGCCGCCGTTGCCCGACAGCGAGGACGACCCGCCGCTCGAGCCGCCGCCGGACAGCGAGGAGGAGCCGGTGTCCGCCGCGGCGGCGGGCGCGACGCTCGCGAGCAGGGCGGCCGCGCCCAGCGCCAGAACTGAAACACGTTTCATGCTCGGTCACGGTAGCAACGTGTCCCGCGCGCCACCGGCGTTTCCGCACGGAAGCGGCGCGCGGTCACCCGCGCGCGCCGGTGGCGGCCAGCCGCCGCCGGTGCGCCTTCTGCCGGCAGGCCGGCGAGCAGTACCGGGCGGGCCGACCCGCGCCGCGGCGGGCAACGGGCGCCGCGCACACCGGGCACGGGGCCGTTCCGTCACGCGTTTCATCACGATTCGCGGCGACCGCCGGACCGGATTCCGTCACGCCCGCCCGCTCGGCCCGCAGGGCGTCGAGCACCAGCGCCGCGGCGGGCAGCAGCCGCCCGCTCCCCCGCGCCCGCCGCTGGATGGTGACGCAGCCGCCGAACAGGTCGAGCACGTCGGCCAGGGTCACGTCGGCGCGCACGGCGCCCTGACGCTGCGCGGCGGCGAGCAGCCCGCCCAGCGCGTCGTGGAAGCGGGCGCCCGCGCCGCGCAGCAGGGCGCGCGGCCACCCGTCGTCGGACTGCACGAAATCGCAGACGTCCTGGTTGACCGGCGCCGACACCACGATCTCCGTGCACAGCGCGAAGAAGGCCGCGCCGGGATCGGCGGTGTCGCGGTAGCGCGCGGCCAGGGCGGCGAGGTGGTCGACGCGCTGCTGCATGACGGCCTCGAGGAGATCGGTCTTGGTCGGGAAGTGCCGGTAGACCGTCCCCGCGCCGACCCCGGCCCGCCGGGCCACCTCGGCCAGGGACACCGACGTGCCGTGTTCGGCCATCGCGGCCCGCGCGGCCGCGAGCACCAGCGTCCTGTTGCGCCGCGCGTCCGCCCGTGTGCCGTGGTCCATTTCGTCACGCCCCTGTCTTCCCGGCCCTGGATGGGTTGTCCCGCAGCGCCGTACCGTCGGCCGTACCGGGTCGTCCGACCCGATTACATCATCCACGAAACGGAGAACCCGGCCATGTCGAATCGACCGATCCTCGTCACCGGCGCCACGGGCAAGCAGGGCGGAGCCACCGCGCGTCGGCTGCTCGCCGACGGCGTGCCGGTGCGCGCGCTGGTCCGCGATCCGGACGCCCCGGCGGCGGCCGCGCTGGCCGCGGCAGGCGCCGAACTCGTCCGCGGCGACCTCGACGAGCCCGGCAGCCTGGACGCGGCCGCCGCGGGCGCCCGCGCGCTGTTCCTGATCCCGCCGGTGGACTACGGTGCGGCGGGCTGGGATCACCGGCTCGAAGGCGACCGGGGCGTGCGCGCCGTCGACGCGGCGCGCCGGGCGAACCTGGACCAGATCGTCTTCACCGGCGTCGCCACACTGGGCCCGGCGCACAGCTGGGGGCAGGAGGGCAAACAGCGGATCGAGGCGGCGGTGGCGGCGTCCGGCCTGCGCTACACCCTCCTGCGCCCGGTGCGCTTCATGGAGAACTACCTGTTGCGCACCAGCCCGGTCGACGGGCTGCACGACGGCGAGCACCGGCACATGTTCCCCGCCGACCGCCCGGTCCAGATGATCGCGGTGGACGACATCGCCGTGTTCGCCGCGCTGGCCTTCGCCGATCCCGACCGCTTCCACGGCCGCGTCCTCGAGCTGGCGGGCGACGCGCTGACCCCGGTCGCGGCGGCCGCGCTGATCGCCGCGCACACCGGGACGCCGGTGCGCTATCGGGAACTGGACGAGCGCGAGGCCGCCGCGCTCGGCGAGCACCTGGTCTCGGTGTGGCACCTGATGCGCTCGGGCCCGGGCTGGCACGCCGACCTCGAGGCCCTGCGCGTGATCCACCCCGGCCTGCGGTCCCTCGACACGTGGCTGGCCACCGGGGGCGCCGCGCCGATCGCCGCCCGCCTGGCCGAGAGCGCGACCGTCTAGGCGGGCGCCGGGGCCACGTTCTCCCCGCGCAACCGCTGCGAGATCACCTGCGTGATGCCGTCGCCGCGCATGCTGACGCCGTAGAGCGCGTCGGCGATCTCCATGGTCGGCTTCTGGTGGGTGATGACGATGAGCTGGCTCTTCTCCCGCAGCTGCTCGAACAGCCCGATGAGGCGGCGCAGGTTGGTGTCGTCGAGCGCGGCCTCGACCTCGTCCATCACGTAGAACGGCGAGGGCCGGGCGCGGAAGATGCTGACCAGCAGCGCGACCGCGGTCAGGGACTTCTCGCCGCCGGAGAGCAGCGACAGCCGCTTGACCTTCTTGCCCGGCGGGCGGGCCTCGACCTCGATGCCGGTGGTGAGCATGTCCGACGGGTCGGTCAGCACCAGCCTGCCCTCGCCGCCGGGGAACAGCTTGCCGAAGACCTGCACGAATTCGCGCTCGACGTCGGCGTAGGCCTCGGTGAAGACCTGCAGGATGCGCGCGTCGACCTCGGCGACGACGTCGAGCAGGTCCTTGCGGGCGGCCTTGACGTCCTCGAGCTGGGTGGCCAGGAAGGTGTAGCGCTCCTCGAGCGCGGCGAACTCCTCCAGGGCGAGGGGATTGACCTTGCCGAGGGTGGCGAGGTCCTTCTCGGCGCGTTTGGCCCGGCGCTCCTGGGTGGCCCGGTCGTACGGCATGGGCTGGGGCGCGGTCACCTGCTCGCCGCGCTCGCGGGCCGCCTCGTACTCCTGCAGCTCCAGCGCCGAGGGCGGCAGCGGCACGTCGGGGCCGTACTCGGCGATCAGGTCGGGCAGCGCGATCCCGAACTGCTCGGCGATCGTGGCCTCGAGCTGTTCGATGCGCAGCGCGGCCTGGGCCTTGGCGACCTCGTCGCGGTGCACCGCGTCGGTGAGCTGGGCCAGCTGGGTGCCCAGGGCGCGGACCCGTTCCCGGACCTGGTCGAGCTGGGCGGCGCACTCGCCGCGGCGGCGCACGAGCTCGTCGCGGCGGGCCGCCGCCCGGGTGACGACGTGGTCGAGCTCGCCGGCGACCCGCGCGCCGGATTCGGCGACGGCCGCCGCGACGGCGGCGGCGCGACGGCGCGCGGCCTGGGCGCGTTCGGCGCGGGCCCGGGCCTCGCGCTCGGCGCGGGCCGCGCGGCGCAGCCCCTCGGCCTTGCCGCGCACCGATTCCGCGCGTTCCTCGGCGGTGCGCACGGCCAGCCGGGCCTCGACCTCCATGGTGCGGGCCTCGGCGAGCGCGGCGGCGGCCTCCTCGCGTTCGCGGCTCGCGGCCTCGGTGCCCGCGGCGCCGTACCCGTCGTCGTCGCCGTCGTGTTCGCTCTCGGCGTGGCGCAGCCGGTCCTCGAGGTCGGCGAGGTCGGCCAGCGCCTGTTCGCGGGTGGTCTCGGCCTCGGCGCGGGCGGCGGTGAGGCGCTCGCTCTCGGTCTGGGCGGCGCGCGCGGCCTGGCCGAGGCGGGCCAGCCGGTCGTAGATGGCCAGCAGCGCCTGGTCGGATTCGTGCAGGGCCAGCAGCGCGTGGTCGACGGCGTCCTTGCGGTCGGCCTGCTCCTCCAGCGCGCCGGCCAGCGCGGCCTCGAGGCTCTCGGCGCGGCGCGCGGCCTCGGCCAGATCGGTGCTCGCGGCGTCGATCTCGGCCTGGATCTCGAGTTGGCTCGGCACCCGGTCCGAGCCGCCGAGCACCCAGCCCGCGCCGGCCAGGTCGCCCTCGCGGGTGACCACGCGCAGTTCGGGGCGGCGGGCCGAGAGTTCCTGGGCGGCGGCCAGATCGGCGACGACGGCGACCCCGCCGGTGACCGCGCGCACGGCGGCGGCGATCCGCTCGTCGCAGTCGAGCACCTCGTGCAGCCACCGCGCGCCGTCGGGCAGCGCGTCGGCGGGGGCGGGCCCGCCCGCGGCGGTGGCGAAGACCAGGGCGGCCCGGCCGCCGTCGCCGTCGCGCAGGGCACGGACCGCCTCGCGGGCGACCGTGGCGTCGGCGGCGGTGACCGCGTCGGCCAGCGGGCCGAGGGTGGCCGCGACCGCCGCCTCGAAACCGGGGTGCACGCGCAGCAGGCCCGACAGCGGCCCGCCGAGCCCGCTCACCGCCCGCTCGGCCAGCCACGCCGCGCCGTCCCGGCGGACCAGGTTCATCCCCAGTGCCTCGATGCGCGCGCCGAGGGAGGCGACCCGCTTGCTCGCCTCGCGGTCCTGTTCGCGCAGTTCGGTGACGCGCTCGTCGGCCAGCGCCAGGGCCGCCACGGCGTGCTCGTGCGCGGCGTCGAGGCCCTTCTCGCCCGCGTCTAGGTCGCCGAGTTCCTCCTGCACGGTGTCGTATTCGGCCTGGGCGGCCTCGCCGCGGTGCCGCGCCTCGGCGATGGCGACCGACAGGCGCGCGATCTCGGCATCGACGGACTGGGCGCGGGTGCGCAGGGTGTCGACCTTGCCGGAGAGGCGCGCCAGGCCCTCCCTGCGGTCGGCGATGGCCCGCACGGCGGCCAGGTGGGCCTGCTCGGCGGCCTTGGCCGCGTACTCGCGTTCGGCGAGGGCGTCGCGGGCGGCCTCCAGTGTCTCGGCCGCCATCTCCACGGCCTCGCGGAGCTCGGCTTCCTCGGCCTCGATGCGGTCGGCCTCGGCCTCGAGCTGGTCGGGATCGCGGCCGGTGCCGACGGGCGTCTCGGTGTCGAGGTGGCGGGCGCGGTCGCCCGCGATGCGGATGGTCGCGTTGACCCGCTCGGCCAGGGCGGAGAGCTGGAACCAGGTCTGGGCGGCGGCGTCGGCGGCCGGGTTGAGCCGCGAGAGCTGGAACTCCTGCTGGGCGAGGACGGCGTTGGCCGCGTCGAGCTCGCCCTGCACGGTGATCTGCTGTTCGCGGGCGTAGGCCTCCTTGCTCAGCTGGGACTCGAGGTCGGTGCGCCGGGAGACCAGGTCGTCGGCGGCCAGCCGCAGCCGCGCGTCGCGCAGGTCCGCCTGGACGGTGGCCGCGCGCCGGGCGACCTCGGCCTGGCGGCCGAGCGGCTTGAGCTGGCGGCGCAGTTCGGTGGTGAGGTCGGTGAGCCGGGCCAGGTTGGCCTGCATGGCGTCCAGCTTGCGGACGGCCTTCTCCTTGCGCCTGCGGTGCTTGAGCACCCCGGCGGCCTCCTCGACGAACGCGCGCCGGTCCTCGGGGCGGGACTCGAGGATGGCCGAGAGCCTGCCCTGGCCGACGATGACGTGCATCTCGCGGCCGATACCGGAGTCCGACAGCAGTTCCTGGACGTCCATGAGCCGGCACGAGCTGCCGTTGATCTCGTATTCGCCCGCGCCGTCGCGGAACATGCGCCGGGTGATGGAGACCTCGGAGTACTCGATGGGCAGCGCGCCGTCGGAGTTGTCGATGGTGAGGGTGACCTCGGCGCGGCCCAGCGGGGCACGGCCCGCGGTCCCGGCGAAGATGACGTCCTGCATCTTGCCGCCGCGCAGCGCCTTGGCGCCCTGCTCGCCCATGACCCAGGTCAGCGCGTCGACGACGTTGGACTTGCCCGATCCGTTGGGGCCGACGACGCAGGTGATGCCGGGTTCGAAACGCAGGGTCGTCGCGGACGCGAAGGACTTGAAGCCCTTGAGCGTCAGGCTCTTGAGATGCAAACCGGCAGCCCTTCCCGTGTGCTGTCCACTCGACGCCTGGCGTGCGGTGACCAGCAATCCTATCGGGAGGCGGGGACGTTCGGGGGGCGGGACGGGCCGACCGGCGGCGGATCAGGGCCGCGCGGGACCGTCGGGGCTGGTCGCGCCGGTGCGGCGGCGCTCAGCGGCCGCGGCGCCTGCCGCCGGATTCCCAGCCGCTGAACACGCGCAGCAACAGCACCGCACCCCACGGCCCGATGACCCACATCGGCCAGAAGTAGGTGAGTTCGCCGGCGCTGAGCGACACCAGCGCCCAGATCGTCAGCACGATCACGGACACCCCGAGCCAGGACCCCGCCTCGATGCGCTGCCAGATCGGGACGCGTGACCCGGCGCGCGCGGGCGCGGCGGCCGGTTTCGCGGCGGCGATCTCGGGCAGGTCGGCCAGGACCAGGTCCAGCTGGTCGCGGGTGGTGGTGGCGTAGACCCGGGCGACCCGCTGGTCGTACTCGGCCAGGTCGAGCCTGCCTTCGGACAGGTGGGTGCCGAGGAGGGTGACGACGGCGTTGCGCTCGGCGTCGGACGCCCGCGTGCCGGGAACGATGTCCATGCTGTTCAGGGTCCACCCTCCACTGTGTAATGTCAAGCCCGCGGCGGGGACGCGGGCCACCCCTGCGATTAGAGTGGTGTCCGAACATCCGTACACCCCAGGAGGTCCCGTGCCGGAGATCGTGCGTGGCATCGTCGCTCGCAGCGTCAAAGCACCTGTCGAACTGGTCGACATCGTCATCCCCGACCCCGGCCCGCACGACGTGGTGGTCCGGGTGCAGGCCTGCGGGGTCTGCCACACCGACCTGCACTACCGCGAGGGCGGGATCAACGACGAGTTCCCCTTCCTGCTCGGTCACGAGGCCGCGGGCGTGGTGGAGACGGTCGGCGATCAGGTCGGGCACGTCGCCCCCGGCGACTTCGTCGTGCTGAACTGGCGCGCCACCTGCGGCGAGTGCCGGGCGTGCCGCCGCGGCCGCCCGTGGTACTGCTTCGACAGCCACAACGCGAGCGTCCCGATGACGCTCACCGACGGCACCGCGCTGAGCCCGGCGCTGGGCATCGGGGCCTTCGCCGACAAGACCCTGGTCCACGAGCGCCAGTGCACCAAGGTCGATCCGGAGACCGATCCCGCCGTGGCCGGCCTGCTCGGCTGCGGCGTGATGGCGGGCATCGGCGCGGCGATCAACACCGGCGCGGTCTCGCGCGGCGACACGGTCGCGGTCATCGGCTGCGGCGGCGTCGGCGACGCGGCCGTCGCGGGCGCCCGGCTGGCCGGGGCCTCGACCATCGTCGCCGTCGACCGGGACCCGCGGAAACTGCGGTGGGCGACCGAGTTCGGCGCGACCCACACCGTGGACGCGAGCACCGAGGACGTGGTCGAGCGGATCAAGGAACTCACCGGCGGTTTCGGCGCCGACGTGGTCATCGAGGCGGTCGGCAGACCGGAGACCTGGAAGCAGGCGTTCTACGCCCGCGACCTGGCGGGCACCGTCGTGCTCGTCGGCGTGCCCACCCCGGACATGACGCTGGAGATGCCGCTGATCGACCTGTTCTCCCACGGCGGCGCGCTCAAGTCGTCCTGGTACGGCGACAGCCTGCCCGAACGCGACTTCCCCGTGCTGATCGACCTGTACCGCCAGGGCAGGCTGCCACTGGACAAGTTCGTCAGCGAGCGGATCGCGCTCGACGGGGTCGAGCAGGCCTTCGCCGCGATGCACGACGGCGCGGTGCTGCGCTCGGTGGTGGTCTGGTGACCGCGCGGCTCGAGCGGGTCGTCACCTCGGGCGTCTTCCGCCTCGACGGCGGCGAATGGGACGTCGACAACAACGTCTGGCTGATCGGCGACGACGACGAGGTGCTCGTCGTCGACGCGGCCCACGACGCGGACGCCATCGCGGCCGCGGTCGGCGGGCGCACGGTCACGGCGGTGCTGTGCACCCACGGGCACAACGACCACGTGACGGTCGCGCCCGAGCTGGGCGAGCGCCTCGACGCGCCGGTGCTGCTGCATCCGGCGGACGAGCCGCTGTGGCGGATGACCCATCCCGAGGCGGGGTACCGTTCCCTCGACGGCACCGACCGGATCACCGTGGCGGGCACCGACATCGACATCCTGCACACCCCGGGCCACTCCCCCGGCTCGGTGAGCCTGTACCTGCCGGAGCTGGGCGCGCTGCTCACCGGCGACACCCTGTTCGCCGGCGGGCCCGGGGCGACGGGCCGCTCGTTCTCCGACTTCGGCACCATCATCGACTCCATCCGCGACCGGCTGCTCACGCTCCCGGAGGAGACGACCGTGCACACCGGCCACGGGGACGGCACCACCATCGGCGCGGAGAAACCCGCGCTGGCGGACTGGATCGCCCGCGGTCACTGACCGCGGGCGGGGCCTCGCCGGTTTCGTCAGAGGATCGCGAACGCGACGACCAGGCCGAGGGCGAAGTGCGCCGCCGCCACCACGAGCACCTGCGGGCTGTAGGTGTCGGCGTGCAGCACCCGGCCGATGTCGATGCCGGTGACCTTCTCGATGACCCGCACCGAGATCACCTGGGCGATGATGCCGACCAGGCCGTAGATCGAGGCCGCGATGAGTCCCTGCGAGAGCTTGCCGACCCCGCCGGTCGCCATCACCGAGAACACGACGATGAAGGCCATGCTGATCATGCCGGCGGCCGAGGCGATGATGGCGTTCGGCTTGCCCGCGATGACCAGGTCGCGCAGCTTGCCCGGGGTGGTCAGGTCGATGGCGAAGAAGCCGATGAGCATCAGCACCAGGCCGATGAGGCAGTAGAGGATGATGGCGCCGACGCCTTCACCGAGTGCGCTCCAGAAACCCGATTCGAGGGCGAGGGCGGTCATTGAGTGTCCTTTCGGGTCCGGTCAGTCGAGGATGCGGTGCGGGACGAAGGCGGAGCCGTCGTCGGTGATGAGCCCGGCGGTCTCGCGGATGCCGAGCCCGGCCGCGGCGTCACCGACCATCCACGCGCCGAGCACCGGGCGCATGCCGTCGAAGTCGGGCAGCGGGTCCAGCAGCTGGTAGACGAAGCCCTCCGCGCCGTACACGCCACCCGTCGCGGTCTCCATGCCCGCGCCGACGATGGTCATGTTGGCGCCCTCGCGGCCGAGTTTCGGCTTGCGGATGTACTCGGTCAGCTCGTGCGGGGAATCCAGGTACGCCGGAAGCAGATTCGGGTGCCCCGGGTACATCTCCCACAGCACGGCCAGGATGGCCTTGTTCGACAGCAGCGTCTTCCACAGCGGCTCGATCCACGCGGTCGCGGGGATGGACGAGACGACCTGCTTGCCGAAGTCGTCGTCGAGCACCCACTCCCACGGGTAGAGCTTGAACACCGCGTCCATCGGCGCCTCGGCCAGGTCGACGAACCGGGTCAGCTCGGAGTCGAAGCCGATCTCCTCGATGGGCAGGGCGACGGTGTCGAAGCCCGCCTCGGCGGCGGTCTCCTGCATGTAGGCGGTGGTGACGTTGTCCTCGCCGGTGGCGTCGGCGCCCGACCAGGTGAAGTGGAGTTCGGTGCCGGGCAGCACGCTGCGGAACTCGCCCCAGCGCTCGACCAGCTTCTCGTGCAGCGAGTTCCACTGGTCGCCACCCGGGTACACCTGCTGCAGCCAGTGCCACTGGATGATGCCCGCCTCGAGCAGCGAGGTCGGGGTGTCGGCGTTGTACTCGAGGAGCTTGGCCGGGCGCCGCGCGTCGTAGCGCAGATCGAAGCGACCGTAGACGTAGGGGTCGCCGCGCCGCCAGGATTCGGCGATCGGCCCCCAGCTCCATTCGGGCAGGCCGAAATCGGCGAAGCGCTCGGTCAGCACGACGTGCTCGACGGCGTGCAGGCACATCGAGTGCAGCAGTTCCACGTCGGCCTCCAGGGCGAGGATCTCGTCCATGGAGAACTCGTAGTGCACCGACTCGTCCCAGTAGGGCCGCGGCTGACCGCTCGCGTCCCGGCCGGGCGAACCGTACACCAGCCCCTGGCTCTCCACGATCTGCTGCCACCCCGCCCGCGGGGTGGTCCGTACGCGTCGCATCAGGAACTGCTCCCGCCCTTCGAGCTCGAGCCGAGGCCGCCGCGCTGGATCGTGGTGCCGCTCTTGGTCTTCACGGTCGCGTTGCGCGGGGCGACGGTGGTGCCGCCGGTGGGCGCCTTGCCGAGCGTGGTGGTTCCGCCGTAGTAGTAACGGTACTGCGGCCAGCCGAGAATGATCAGGTTGCCGTGGCCGCCGCTGTTGTCGCCGACGAAGCGCGGGTTGGCGCTGTTGCACTGGTCGTCGGGGACGACGATCTCCTGGCCGTTCTGGTCGACCTGGATGCAGGAGGCGGTGACCTGGTCCGGCGCGGTGAGCGCCCGGTAGGCCAGGTAGCCGCCGCCGACGAGCGCCGCGACACCGACCACGGCGACGCCGCCGATCATCACGCGCTTGCGGGTGCGCTTCTTGGCCTCGGCCGCGGCGGCCGCCGCGCGCTCGGCGGCCTCGGCCTGTTTGCGCGCCTTGTCGCGGGCGCGGGCCTCGGCGACGGTCGGCGGGCGTGGGCGGGTCACGCCGGCCTCCTGCCTGCTGACCCGGCCGGGCCGCGGGCCCGCGTCCGCCTGCTGCTCCGCGCCGCCCGGTGCCACGGGCGGTTCGGCGCCGCCCTGCGGGGCGGGCGGCTGCCAGGCGGGGAGGTCCGAGGCGGGCTGCTGCCCCTCGGGCGGCCGCCAGGGCTCGGGCTCGCCCGTGGGCGAGCCCG
>NZ_BAGK01000171.1 GCF_000308795.1 Nocardia thailandica NBRC 100428
GGCGCGACCGGGTGCGGGCGCGAGGCGGGCCCGCCGTAGGGATTCGGCGCGACCGGCGCCGCGTAGGGTGCCGCGCCGGCCGGCCGGGCGTAGTGCGGCGCGGACACCTGCGGATGCGGGACCGAGTGCCCGTAATTCACCCCGGGGCGCGCCGAGGGGTAGGGGGTGGCCGGGGTCGGCGGCCGCTCGGCGGCCACCAGGACGGCGCGGACCGCGTCGGCGAATTCGGCGCAGCTGTCGTAGCGTTCGGCGGGCCGCTTGGCCAGCGCCTTGGCCACGACCGGGTCCAGCGCGGCGGGCAACCCGGTGCGGCGGCTGCTGATCGGCGGGGCGGGCTGCTGCAGATGCCCCTGGATGACCGCCGCCGGGCCCGCTCCCTCGAACGGGGCCGCGCCGGTGAGCAGGGTGTAGAGGGTGCACGCCAGCGAGTACTGGTCGGCGCGATGGTCCAGCGGGACGCCGGTCAGCTGCTCGGGCGCGGCGTAGGCCAGGGTCGCGGTGAAGGTGCCGGTCTGGGTGAGATGGCCGGTGTCGTCGCGCAGCCGGGCGATGCCGAAGTCGGTGAGGTAGATCCGCTCCTGCCCCTCGGCGCGGCTGAGCAGGATGTTGGCCGGTTTCACGTCGCGGTGCAGCACGCCCATGCGATGGGCGTAGTCGAGGGCGGCGCCGGTCTCGGCGATGATCTGCGCGGCGCGCGAGGGGTGCAGGGTGTCCGGGTGCAGGGCGGAGGCGTCGACCCCGTCGATGTACTGCATGCTGATCCACAGCTGGTCCTCGTCGGAGCCGCGGTCGAAGACGGTGACGATGTTGGGGTGATCCAGCTGCGCGGCGAGGTCGGCTTCGCGCTCGAACCGGGCGCGCAATTCCCTGTCGGTGAACAGTTCCGGGCTCAGCAGCTTGAGCGCGGTGCGCCGCGGCAGGCGCGGATGCCGGGCCAGGTACACCGCGCCCATGCCGCCGCGCCCGAGCTCGCGCTCGATCCGGTACCCGGCGAAAGACACACCCTCGGCCAGCATGGTTGATCCTTCCCCTCGGCGGCGCGACCGCCACGCTCCCCGGCGTGACGCGGCCCCAATCTATCCACCGTGGTCAGGCTACACCGCACGGCACCGGCTCAGTCGGCGACGCGGACACCCATGGACCGCGCGGTACCGGCCACGATCCGCATGGCGGCGTCGAGGTCGGTGGTGTTGAGATCGGGCAGCTTGCGGAGGGCGATCGCGCGCAGTTGCTCGCGGGTGAGCGCACCGGCCGGCTGATGACCCGGCCGGGCCGAGCCCGCCGCGCCGAGCGCGGCGCGGATGAGCGAGGCGGTCGGCGGGGTCTTGAGCCGCATGGTCCAGCGTCGGCGGGCATCGACGGTGATGACCGCCGGGATGATCTCGCCGCGGTGCCGGGCGGTCAGCTCGTCGTAGCGGCGTTTGACCTCGAAGGGTTTGACGCCGGTCGCGCCGAGCATCTTGCCCAGGGTCATCAGGGAGGCGTTGCCCGCCTCGAGTTCGAGGGTCACGGTGAAGGCTGTGGTGCGCGCCATGATTCACCATCGCCGAGCCCGGGCACGATCGGGTACCGCCGCTATAACACCTGCACCACAACGGTTTTCGCCGCCGGACCGGTCACCGGCTCAGTCATCGAACAGCAACCGCCCCAGCCCGCGCCGCACGCCCGGCTCGTCGCCCACCCGGCGGACCGCGAGCAGGGTGCCCGCCACGTACGGCTCGGCGGAGGCGCCCGCGTCGTGCCGCAGCGAGAGCCGCTCCCCCGCGCCGCCGAACACGATCTCGGTGCTCACCGAGTAGCCGGGCAGCCGCACCGAGTGCACGCGGGTGCCCGCGATGTCGGCGCCGCGGGCCGCGATCGGTCCGCTGAGCCGGTCGAGGGCGACGCCCGGCTCGGGCGGTCCCACCTCCGCCAGCGACTCGGCCAGTTCGCGTGCCGTTCCACTGGGCACATCGGGTTTCGTGGCGCCCGCGTAGTCGACGACCTCCCAGTGCCGCAGCTGCCCGGCGGCCAGCCGGGCCGCCCGGGCGAGCACGGCGGCCATCACCGAGAAGTTGCCCGCGGCGAACACCCCGACGTTCCCGGCGCGGGCGAGCTCGTCGAGCTGGTGGAAGTCCTCGGCGGTGAGCCCGCTGGAGCCGACCACCACGTGCACCCCGGCGCGCACCGCGGCCTCGACGTCCACCCGGACCGCGGCCGCGCTGGTGTAGTCGACGACGACGTCGGCGGGGGTCGCCCGCAGCGCCTCGTCCACGCTGCCGAAGACCTGCCCGCCGTCCGCGCCACGGACGACCTGCGCCAGCGGTATGCCCGCCGCCCGCCGCGCCACCCCCGACACCAGCCGCAGATCGTCGGCGGCGACCACCGCCTCGGCCACCGGCCGCGCCGCCCACCCGGTCACTCCCGCCACGCACACTCGGATCATGTGGCCACGCTATTACCGGTCCGCGGCGGGCCGCCGGTCCCACGCCGGGCGTGCTCACGCCCGCACGTCGGAACTCCCGGGCAGGGCGAACCCGGGGCGCTGCCCGGCGCTGCCGTGATAGAAGAACTCCCCCAGGCCGACGGTGAACACGAGCATGCCGTACAACGAGTGCTCGACGGTCACGGTGGCCAGCGACCGGGTCCGCAGGTATCGCTCGGCCGGCAGCCGGCCCGCGACACCGCTGAGCGCCACCGAGATCCAGCCGCCGAAGGCGAGGTGGACGATGCCGAACGCGGCCGCGCTCGCCGCCACGATGTGCTTGGGCGAGCATGACCGCCGACCACAGCCACGGCCGCTGCCGGGGCAGATCGAAGAGCCGGTCCCGGCGGATGAGCGCCGTCAGCGCGGTCAGGGCCGGCGCGCTCGACGCCGTAATCGCCGCCAGGGCCCGGCCCTGCCCGGGCAGGGCCTCCGCCCGCCACAGTGCCCGCCGGTCGACATCGGGCGCGCGGCGCAGATACGCCGTCAGACCGGCGCCCGCGAGCAGCAGACCCGGGATCGGCGGGACGCCCCGCAGGCGGGCGCGGTACAACGCTGCCCCGCCGAAGAACACCGTCACGTACTCGGCGGCCGGATACGTCCGCCGCCACCGTCGGATCCGCACGGGTCCACGGTAATCGGCGCGGCGAAAGAGGGCGCGGCGAAAGAGGTGTCCCGTGCGCCGATCCGGCACCGCCCGGGGCTCGCGGTCAGCCCAGCGGGAGCGCGGCGAAGTCCGACCGCAACGCCGCGACGTCCTCCTCCATCGTGCGGAAGGTGATGGGTGACCACGCCATGTCGCGGACGGTCACCAGCACCCAGCGGTCGCGGGACGATTCGGCGAACGCCGAGACCAAGGCCGCGCCCTGATACGTCGCCCCGGCGCCGACGGTACGCAGTTCGTCGGTCCGCGTACCGGTCGTGGTGCTGCCGTGGCCCACGGTCTGCCCGCGGAACCGCTCGACGGCCTCGGCGGCCGCCGCCGGGGTGGGGAAGGTCAACAGGGTGTAGTGGGTGTCCGCGACGTAGCCCGCCCAGCAGCCCCACCGCACCGTGAATCCCGAGAACGCCTGCTGCCACGCGTCCTCGCCGCCACCCGGTTTCGTCTTCACCTCACACCGCCTGCCCCCGAACCCGTCACCGTTCAGGTAGCCGCTCGTCGGCAGCAGCCGGGGGAACGCCTGCCGGAGCGCGTCGGTGTCACGCTGCCACGCCGCGCCGCGCGGCGCCGGCACCCCGATCAGGTCGTCGCGCCAGACGAACAGCCCCGCCCCGATCAGGACGAGCGGCACGAGCACGAGCGCGATCCAGCCCGCCGGTGACCGTCGCTCCACCGGCAGCGGCGCGCGGCCCGCCGCCGGCACGACCGGGAAGGGCTGTGGCCGAGCCGCGTTCGCCGGCGGCATCCAGGCCGGCGCCTGCGCGCCGCCCACCGCCGGATCGACGGACGGCGCGGCGACCGGGCGGGCGGCGGCTCGTTCGCCGTCGAGCACGACCGGCCGACGCGGCGATCCATCATCGCGCACCGCCCGGCGCACCGCCTCCGCGAACTGCGCGCAGTTCTCGTAGCGCTCGGCCGGATTCTTGGCCAGGGCACGGGCCAGGACCGCGTCGAGGGCCTGCGGCAGGTCCGGACGGCGCAGGTGCAGGGAGGGCGGCGGCGACAGCAGATGCGCCTGGATGACGGTCACCGGATTTCCGGTGCCGTAGGGGGCGGCGCCTGCGAGGAGCGCGAACAACGTACAGGCCAGCGAGTACTGGTCGGTGCGATGGTCCAGCGCGGCGCCGGAGAGCTGTTCGGGCGAGGCGTAGGCCAGGGTGGCGGTGAAGCCGCCGGTGCGCGTCAGCTGCGCGCTGTCCTCGCGCGGGCGGGCGATGCCGAAGTCGGTGAGCAGCACGCGCTCCGCCCCGGCCGACCCGGTGAGCAGGATGTTGGCCGGCTTGACGTCGCGGTGCAGGACACCCTTGCGGTGCGCGTGATCCAGCGCGGCCGCCGTCCCGTCGAGAATGCGCATCGCGCGCTCGACCGGTAGTGGCCGCGGCAGCGCCGCGGCGTCGGTGCCGTCGACGTATTGCAGGCTGATCCACAGCCTGCCGTCGTCGGCGCCCCGGTCGTAGACGGTCACGATGTTCGGGTGGTCGAAGCCGGCGACCAGGTCGGCCTCCCGTTCGAAACGGGCGCGGATCTCGGTGTCGGCGAACAACTCCGGGTTCAGCAGCTTCAGCGCGACCCGGCGCGGCAGGCGGGGGTGCCTGGCCAGATAGACCGCACCCATACCGCCCCGCCCGAGCGCGCCCTCGATCGTGTACCCGGCAAGATCTCCCCCGCGGACAGCATCGGTCCCCCGTTCCCCCGCTCCCCCGGCGCGCCCCGGTCAGCCCTCGGCGGCGAGCTGGCCGCAGGCGGCGGCGATCTCCTGGCCCCGGGTGTCGCGGACCGTGCAGGACACACCCTGCGCCTGCACGCGGCGGACGAACTCGCGTTCGACCGGCTTCGGGCTGGCGTCCCATTCGCTGCCCGGCGTCGGGTTGAGCGGGATGAGGTTCACGTGGACGAGCGCGCCGAGGGCCTTGCGCAGCTTCTCGCCGAGCATGTCCGCGCGCCACGGCTGGTCGTTCACGTCCCGGATGAGGGCGTACTCGATGGAGACGCGGCGCCCGGTGCGGTCGGCGTAGTAGCGGGCCGCCTCCAGCACCTCCGCGACCGGCCAGCGGTTGTTCACCGGGACCAGCGTGTCGCGCAGCTCGTCGTCGGGGGTGTGCAGCGACACCGCCAAGGTGACCGAGAGCCCCTCGTCGGCGAGCTTGCGGATGGCCGGGGCGAGGCCGACCGTGGACACGGTCACCGACCGCTGGGAGATGCCGAGGCCGTCGGGGGCGGGCGCGGTGATGCGGCGCACCGCGTTCACCACCCGCTTGTAGTTGGCCAGCGGCTCGCCCATGCCCATGAACACGATGTTGGACAACCGGCCGGGACCGCCGTGCACCTCGCCGTCGCGCAACGCGGCCGCCGCGGCCCGCACCTGGTCGACGATCTCCGCGGTCGACAGGTTGCGGTTGAGGCCGCCCTGGCCGGTCGCGCAGAACGGGCACGCCATGCCGCACCCGGCCTGGCTGGAGATACAGAGGGTGGCGCGGTCCGGGTAGCGCATGAGCACGCTCTCGAGCAGGGTGCCGTCGTTGGCGCGCCACAGGGTCTTGCGGGTGTCGCCCTCGTCGCACGCCACGTGCCGCACGACGCTCAGCAGCTCCGGGAACAGCGCCGCACCGACCTTCTCCCGCACCTCGGCGGGCAGGTCGGTCATCTGCGCCGGGTCCGCCTGCAGCCGGCCGTAGTACTGCCGGGCGATCTGATCGGCCCGGAACTTGGGCAGCCCGAGCTCGGCGACGGCGGCCTTGCGCTCCTCGCTGTCGAGGTCGGCGAGGTGACGCGGCGGCATGCCGCGGCGCGGGGCATCGAAGACGAGGGGCAGGGAGGCGGCCATAATGACTCCATTCTCCCAGACCACGGCGACCGGCCGCCCGCCGGGCCGCCACGCCGGGACCCGTTACCGAGAAGATGCGTGCGATGGTCATAGCCGTCGGCGATGATCGAGCTATGTCCGCCAACGCCGATCACGACGCGACGCCGGCCAACGCCGACCCCGCGCCCGACACCACCACCGACAAGCCGGTCGAGCCGGTCACCCGCCCGAAACCCGCCGCGCTGACCAGATCGCGCACCGGTTACACCTGGACCGCGCTGCTGGCCGCCGCCCTGCTCGGCATCCTGCTGCTGATCTTCATCATCCAGAACCTCGATCAGACCCAGGTCGACCTGCTGTTCTGGGAGTTCACCCTGCCGCTCGGCGTCATGGTTCTGCTGGCCGTGATCGTCGGCGCGCTGGTGATGGGCCTGGTCGGCGGGGTGCGCATCCTCCAGCTCCGGCACGCCGCCAAGCGCGGCTGAACCGCGCTCAGAGCAGCGCGCTCAGCACCAGCCAGGACACGAACGCCGACGGCAGCATCGAGTCGAGGCGGTCCATGATGCCGCCGTGCCCGGGCAGCAGCGTGCCCATGTCCTTGATCCCCAGCTCGCGCTTGATCTGCGACTCGATCAGGTCGCCGATCGTGGCCACCAGGACGAGGCCGACGCCGAGCACCACACCGATCATCGAATTGGCCTGCAGCAGCAGGGTCACCGTCAGCAGGCCACCGATGACGCTGAACACCAGCGAACCGCAGAAACCCTCCCAGGACTTCTTCGGGCTGATCGCGGGCACCATCGGATGCTTGCCGAACAGCACACCGGCCACGTAACCGCCGACGTCGGAGCAGACCACCAGGATCATGAAGGTCAGCACCCGCAGGTTGCCGTCGGGCTCGAGCAGCAGCAGGGTGGCGAAGGAGGCGAGCAGCGGGATCCACGCCAGGACGAACACGCTGATCGCGGTGTCGCGCAGGAAATTACGCGGCGCCACCGACAGGCCGTGATCGAACAGGCGCCACACCATGACGACCAGCGCGGTCGCCGCGAACGCGCCGAGCACGCCGTTGGGACCCCACGGCCAGCCCGCCCAGAACACCGCCTGCCCGCCGACGAGCAGCGGCGTGCGCGGCACCAGCACATCGGCCTCGCGCAGCCGCTTGGCCACCTCCCAGGTGGCCACGGCGACGCCGGCGCCCGCCACGCCGATGAACACCTTGGGCACGAACAGCAGGATCGCGATCAGCGACAGGCCGAGCCCGAGCCCGACCGCCAGCGCCGCGGGCAGGTTCCGGCCCGCCCGCGAGGTGCGCTGCGGTTCCGGCGCGGCCGCGGCAGGCGCCGTCTCCACGGCGTCGCCCGGTACCGGCTCCGGTGCCGCATCCGTCGCGGCGGCGTCTTCGACCACGATTGTCCCGTCGCTCAACTCGTTCGTTCCGTTCATCCCCCGCCCGAGCGGGACCCCCCGAGATCTACGCGCTAGACCTCGAGCAGTTCGGCTTCCTTGTGCTTGACCAGCTCATCGATCTGGCCGACGTACCTGGCGGTGGTCTTGTCGAGCTCCTTCTCGGCGCGCCCGACCTCGTCCTCGCCCGCCTCGCCATCCTTCTGGATGCGGCCCAGTTCGTCCATCGCCTTGCGCCGGACGTTGCGGATGGCAACCTTGGCGTCCTCGCCCTTGGCCTTGGCCTGCTTGGCCAGCTCGCGGCGGCGCTCCTCGGTGAGCTGCGGCACGGTGATGCGCAGGATGTCACCGTTGTTGGTGGGGTTCACGCCGAGGTCGGAGTTGCGGATCGCGGTCTCGATCGGGCCCAGCTGGCTCTGCTCGTAGGGCTTGATGACGACCATCCGCGGCTCGGGCACGGTGATCGACGACATCTGGGTGATGGGCGTCAGCGAACCGTAGTAGTCGACCACGACGCGCGAGAACATGCCCGGGTTGGCGCGACCGGTCCGGATGGCGCCCAGATCGTCCTTCGCCACCGAGACGGCCTTCTCCATCTTCTCCTCGGCGTCGAAGAGCGCTTCTTCAATCACGACCGTTTCCTCCACAGCGTCATCGTCGTCGTCCCTCGCGTCGCGCGGGATCTAGGACCGGACCAGGGTGCCGATGTTCTCACCGGCCACCGCACGGGCGATATTGCCCTTGGTCAACAGATTGAACACCAGCATCGGCATCTGGTTGTCCATGCAGAGACTGAACGCGGTCGCATCGGCCACCTTCAGGCCCTTCTCGATCACTTCCTTGTGCGTGATCTCGGTGAACATCGTCGCGTCGGGCTTCACCCGCGGGTCGGCGTCGAACACGCCGTCGACCGCCTTGGCCATGAGCACGACGTCGGCGCCGATCTCGAGCGCGCGCTGGGCGGCGGTGGTGTCGGTGGAGAAGTAGGGCATGCCCATGCCCGCGCCGAAGATGACCACGCGGCCCTTCTCCAGGTGCCGCTTGGCCCGCAGGGGCAGGTACGGCTCGGCGACCTGGCCCATGGTGATGGCGGTCTGCACGCGGGTGTCCACCCCCTGCTTCTGCAGGAAGTCCTGCAGCGCAAGGCTGTTCATGACGGTGCCGAGCATGCCCATGTAGTCCGACCGGGCGCGTTCCATGCCGCGCTCCTCGAGCTCGGCGCCGCGGAAGAAGTTGCCACCACCGATGACCACGGCGACCTGGACACCGGTCTCGACGATCTCCGCGATCTGCTCGGCCACGGTCTGCACCACGTCCGGGTCGAGGCCGACGCCACCGCCGCCGAACATCTCCCCACCGAGCTTGAGCAGCACCCGGTTGAAGCCAGGGCGGTCGTGACTCGGGTCGGTCATGGGTGTTCTTCTCCTCGGGCGTGTGGGCGGTCGCTGCACGAGCAATGGGTGAACCGCGGGGCAACACAGAGCAGTGACCATCCTGCCCTATCCCCCGTCGGGACCCGCACAAGACCCCCCTCGTGTGGGGCCGCGCCCCGGGAAGAGGGGGCAGCGGATCGCCGATGTGATGCACACACGTTTCACTACGGTGGCGCGATGAGCATTCCCGCACCGGCCCGGGCCGGTATCGCCGCACTCACCCTCGCCATCGGACTGTCGGCCGCCACCGGAACGGCGGCCGCCGACCCGGCGCCCGCCGACGTCTTCGACAAGGCCCAATTCCTCGGCACGGGCAGCGCCAACGCCTCCGGGAGTTCGTCGGGCAGCTACGACGCCCTGCGCGGCGCGGGCATCCCGGGCGCCGAAGTGGTGGTCTGGATCGACGCCATCCTCACCTACTACGTGCGCGGGGGCGGCCCCTGCTCGCCGTCGGCCGTCATCTGCGGCCCGATCGGCTGAGGACACGACAAAGCCCCTCGGGACAGAGACGCTCTGTCCGGAGGGGCTTCGCCGCATGTCAGGCGATCAGGCCTGGCCGACCTCGAAACGGGCGAAGCGGGTGACCTTCACACCGGCCTCGTCCAGCAGGGCCTTGACGGTCTTCTTGGAGTCGGTGACCGCGGCCTGCTCCAGGAGCACGACGTCCTTGAAGAAGCCGTTGACGCGGCCCTCGGTGATCTTCGGCAGGGCGGCCTCGGGCTTGCCCTCCTCGCGCGCGGTCTGCTCGGCGATGCGGCGCTCGTTCTCGACGAGTTCGGCCGGCACCTCCTCGCGGGTCAGGTACTTGGCCTTGAGCGCGGCGACCTGCATGCCCGCGGCACGCGCGGCCTCGGCGGCGGCGTCACCCTCGCCCTCGTACTCGACCAGCACGCCGACGGCGGGCGGCAGGTCGGAGGCACGCTTGTGCAGGTAGGTGGCGACCGGGCCCTCGAAGACCACGACGCGACGCAGTTCCAGCTTCTCGCCGATCTTGGCGGCCAGCGCCTGCACGGCCTCGTCGACGGTGCCGTCCTCGAGCTTCAGCGCCTTGAGCGCCTCCAGGTCGGCGGGCTTGGCGGCGGCGGCCGCGGTGACGACGGCGTCGGCCAGCGCCTGGAACTCGGCGTTCTTGGCGACGAAGTCGGTCTCGGAGTTGATCTCGACCATCACGCCGTCCTTGGCGATGACCAGGCCCTCGGCGGTGGCGCGCTCGGCGCGCTTGCCGACATCCTTGGCGCCCTTGATGCGCAGGATCTCGACAGCCTTGTCGAAGTCGCCGTCGGTCTCGGCCAGGGCGTTCTTGCAGTCCATCATGCCGGAGCCGGTGAGCTCGCGGAGCCGCTTCACGTCAGCAGCGGTGTAGTTCGCCATCGGGGGCGAGCCTCCTCGTGTGTGGGGTGTCTGGGTGTTTACACCACCTTGCCGACCGCTTCTGAACTCAGAAGGGCCGGCAAGGTGAACGCAGAGCTAGGAGATCAGCTCAGAAGTCGGCCGGGGTGTGCTGGGCCGGATCGGCCTTCACCTCGGCTTCGGCCTCGGCCGGGGTCTCCGTGGCCACGGCGGCCTCGGCGTTCGGGTTCGCCTGAGCCAGCAGCTCCTGCTCCCACTCGGCGAGCGGCTCGCCTGCGCCGGCCTCGGGCTTGGCGTCGCCGGAGGACTGGCCCGCGCGGGCCTGCACGCCCTCGGCCACCGCGGAGGCGACGACCTTGGTCAGCAGGGCGGCGGAACGGATCGCGTCGTCGTTACCCGGGATCGGGTAGTCGACCAGGTCGGGGTCGCAGTTGGTGTCCAGGATCGCGATGACCGGGATGTTCAGCTTGCGCGCCTCGCCGACGGCGATGTGCTCCTTGTTGGTGTCGACGACCCAGATGGCCGAGGGCACCTTGGCCATGTCGCGGATACCACCGAGGGTGCGGTCCAGCTTGGTCATCTCACGCGTCAGCATGAGGATTTCCTTCTTGGTGCGACCCTCGAAGCCACCGGTCTGCTCCATCGCCTCGAGCTCCTTGAGGCGCTGCAGACGCTTGTGCACGGTGGAGAAGTTGGTGAGCATGCCACCCAGCCAACGCTGGTTGACGTACGGCATACCGACGCGAGTCGCCTCGGCCGCGATCGACTCCTGGGCCTGCTTCTTGGTGCCGACGAAGAGAACGGTGCCACCGTGGGCGACGGTCTCCTTGACGAACTCGTAGGCCTTGTCGATGTAGGTCAGCGTCTGCTGCAGGTCGATGATGTAGATGCCGTTGCGGTCGGTGAAGATGAACCGCTTCATCTTCGGGTTCCAGCGACGGGTCTGGTGCCCGAAGTGCGCGCCGCTGTCGAGCAGCTGCTTCATGGTTACGACAGCCATGGCTCCCGTATCTCACTTTCGTTTGCCGGTTGACGCAGCCGATCGGCGATCGACTGCCCTGGCGCCACCGGAACCCGGGACCTGACCACCGCAAGGCGGCCGGGACCAGCCCGGATTCCACTTCCATCCTCGGAATTCACGCGAGAACATGCCGCTTCCGGACCTGCCTGTGAGGCGGGCGACCCGGAGCATCGAGCACAGGTGGCGCGCGAAGTCGGTCCGTGCCGTGCACAAACCGCTCGATCAGTTTACGCGCGCCGGGCCCGTACCCGAAATCGCCCCCTCGGCGAAAGCCCTGGACCGGCCGTCCGGAACGGCTGGTCTCCACATCGCGGGTGTTCATCCCCATTCTCCGCCGGTGCCCGCCGCGCACCGCGTCCGCCTCCGACACTCGTGACATGAATCTGCGTCGACCTGCACTGATACTCGTTCCTTTCGTCCTGCTGGCCTGCCCGGTGGCGGCGGCTCCCGCCGCGGCCTGCCCCGCGCCGCCGGGCGTCCCCGTGCCACCGAGCGGCGGCGACCCCGGCCGGGAACCGGCACGGCCGGTCCTTCCCGCGGCACTGCCGCCGATGCTCGGCGCCGGGTTCGCCGAGCCGCGCGACTACGGGGAGCCCTCGCCCGGCTCCGGTGCGCCGTCGCCCGCGTCCGTCCGGCCGGCGGCGACGGCCGTCGAGAACGCGCGCCGGGCGGGGCGGCCCACGGTGCTCGCCACACAGAATCAACCGCAGGGGCTGGAGCCGCTCGCGGCGCCGTGGCTCGTCGGTGCCGCGAGCGGCCCGGCCGACGAGGTCGGCGGACTCAGCGGTTCGGCCACGGTGCGCGCGGCGCCGGGGCGGGTCCCGCCGTGGTTCCGGGTCGCTGTGCCCGACGCCCGAGTGGTTGTCGACATCGCCGGGCGGCCGGAGTCGACGGACCGAGCGGGCGTCGCGCCCGCCGTCTCGGTGGTGGTGGGCACGGTGGCGGACGCGGCGCCGCAGGCGGTGCCGGTTTCGACGAAGAGGGAATCGGCCGGGACGGCGGGCGAACCGGTGGCCGACGACGCCGGGGTATCGGGCTCCGCGGCCGTGTTGCCGTGGGTGGTCGCGCAGCTGCTGCGCGGGCAGACGCCGCGTCCGTCGCCCGCCCCCGGCACCGCACGATGAGGGGTGGGATGGCTGGTGTCCGGAAGTGGATCGCCCCGGCTGCCGGATCGATCGGCAGACAGCGCTCGGACAGCGCGGTTTCGGCGGGGCTCCATCGCCCCGCGTCCCGGCGAACACTACGAAGCCGGTGCGCGGCCCTCCTGCCACCCCTCGACCTGGCCACGGCGCGAGCACGGACGTCGACGGGTCGGAGTCCCCGAGTCGGCCGAGCAGCGGGCCGCAACACGGCCGGGCACGCGGATACCTGTGCGGGGTGCGGGCCCCGCGAAGTTGCCTCTTGCTGCCTCATTCGTCCTCGCGCGGTAGGCGCGGATCTGTGCAGGCGTCCTCGCGCGGTAGGCGCGGCTCGGTGAAGGCATGGACCCCAGCGGCCGACAGGCCACTGGAGCCCTCGCCCCCACGCGGCAGGAGTCGAACGGTGAACATGCCGACCGTTGTGGTCGATCCGCCACCAGCGGGCTCGGTCTCACGCAGCAAGCGCCGGTCGACGAGGACAGGCACCTCGGCGGCGAGCCCGCCTCGTGGCGGCTCCTCTTCGGCCGGTCGCGGGGCGCGGATGGCTCCGGCGACCACCCGGTGGGCGGTGCGCGGCGTGGTGGTGGTGATCCTGCTGGCCGCCTCGGCAGGGGCGTGCCCGGCGTCCGGCCGGGCGGGACCGGCGGGGGATTTCGGGTGGCCGTTGCGGCCGAGGCCGACCGTCGAGCGGCGCTTCGACAAGCCGGAGCGGAACTGGCTGCCGGGCCACCGCGGCGTGGACCTGGCGGGGACGCCGGGGCAGCCGGTGCTGGCGGCGGGGGACGGCGTGGTGGTGTTCGCCGGGGAGGTCGCGGGCAAGCCGGTGGTGTCCATCGATCACGCGGGCGGGCTGCGCACCACCTACGAGCCCGTGGAGCCGGAGGTCCCCGTCGGCAGGCGGGTCGCCAGGGGAACACAGATCGGGACGCTGGCGGCCGGGCACGACGGCTGCGCGGCGGCGGCCTGCCTGCACTGGGGCGCGCGCCGCGAGGCGAGCGAGCACAGCGCCCGCGAGTACATCGACCCCCTCGGCTTGCTGCATCTCACACCGGTCCGGCTGCTGCCGGTGGCCTGAACCCGGCCCCCACGCAGGACAATACGAGCATGACCGAGCCGCGCCCGCCGTTCACCTACCCCGATGTCGGCGCCACCCGCACCACCCCGCCCGCCGGCTACCACGCCTTCCGCCACCGACGGCGGATCGGTCACGGGCGCACCGTGTTCGAGCGCGGCGCCGAGCACATCCTCGCCTTCGGCATGCAGAAGGGCGTCGGTATCTTCGGCGAGTCGACGACCCCGGTCGCCCGGGAGGGAACCGAGCTGACCGTGCGCCTCGGCCTCGGCCCGGCCGCCATCACCGCGCCCTGCCGGGTCGTCTACGTCCTCGACGACCCGGACCGCCGCGGCTTCGCCTACGGCACCCTCCCCGGCCACCCCGAAACCGGGGAGGAGCTCTTCGCGGTCGAATACGACCCGTCTGACGACAGTGTGTACGGCCTGGTCACCGCCTTCTCCCGCCCGGCGACCTGGTACACCCGCCTCGGCGGCCCGGCGGCCCGCCTCCTCCAATCCTGGTTCGCCCGTCGCTACCTCGCCACGCTGCCGCGGTCCTGACCCCGCCCACCGCGGCGTCGATGCTGGACGGCGGCGGTCCATCGAACCTTCGGCAGAACCGAGGCTCGCCGCGGCGGGCGGCTCGGCGGCGCGGGCGAGGACGGCTGGTCACCGACCTCGTCGCGGCGGTCGCCGGCGGACGTGCGTCGCCGCGCCGATCCGGGACCAGGGACCGCCTCGGGCGCGACGACGACGCTGCCGCCCGACTGTCGCCGACTCACTCGGCCGGCAGGACCGCATCTGCGCCGTGACCACGATCGTGGCCACGCCATCGCGCCGCTCGTCGCATGTGAATGCTCAGGTGTTCGGGTCGACGAGGACGCCGAGAACGGCGATGAGGCCCATGACCGTCATGGCGGTGGTGGTCACGGCGATGGCGAGCGCCCCGTGGCGGCTGCCGAAGCGACCGTGCCGGAGTTGGTGGCCGCGCCACCAGCCGAGCGCGGCCAACAGGAGGGCGGTGACGAGGGCGCAGAGGGAGACGACGGCGAGGGGGCCCCAGCCTTCGCGCAGGACCTGGTCGGTGAACAGGAGGGCGCAGGCGGCCGCGCCGAGGGCAGTGCGGCGCCACGCCAGGGCGGTGCGCTCGACGGCCAGGGTGGAGGCGCTCATCGCAGCAGCACCACCAGGCAGGCCAACGCGGCGACGATCGTGATGCCGCCGGTGAGGACCGGGATGAGGACGGTGCCGGGAAGCGGATCGCCCGCGCGGATGGCCCGGTTCACGCGGCGCCAGTGCAGGTAGGCCCCGACCGCCACGACCACCGCGAGGATCAGGCAGCTCACCGACAGGGCCAGGCGCAGCCCGTCCAGGCGCAGCGGTTCGACGAGGGTGCGGACGGCGACGCCGCCGGCGAGCAGGCCGACCGCGGTGCGGGTCCAGGCGAGGAAGGTGCGCTCGTTGGCGAGGGTGAAGCGATAGTCCGGTTCGTCGTCGAGGTCGCCGGCCTCGGCGCCGACGTCGGGCAGCGTCACGAAACCTCCTCGTACCGGGGCGCGCGATCGTCGCGCCTGTGCCCGAGGGTATCCGGCGCCGCGGGACCGGTCGCGGCGACGCGGCCGGCGCCGCGCGGGTCAGGCACGGGGATGCGCCTGGTCGTGGACGCGTTTGAGCCGTTCGACGGAGACGTGGGTGTAGAGCTGGGTGGTGGCCAGGCTGGCGTGACCGAGCAGCTCCTGGACGACCCGCAGGTCCGCGCCGCCTTCGAGCAGGTGGGTGGCGGCGCTGTGCCGCAGACCGTGCGGGCCGATGTCGGGTGCGCCGGGGACCGCCGCGATCACCTCGTGGACGACGGTGCGCGCCTGCCGCGGATCCAGTCGACGGCCGCGCTGACCCAGCAGCAGGGCGCGGCCCGAGTGATCGTTCACCAGCAGGGGCCGCCCGGCCCGCAGCCACTTCTCGAGTGCCGTGTCGGCGGGCGTCCCGAACGGGGCCGACCGCTCCTTGTTGCCCTTGCCGATGACCCGCACGAGCCGCCGTTCCCGATCGAGATCGTCGAGGTCGAGTCCGCACAGCTCGCTGACCCGGATCCCGGTCGCGTAGAGGAGTTCCACGATGAGCCGGTCGCGCAGCGCCATCGGCTCCTGCTGCGCGGCACCGGATTCCGCGGCGTCCATCGCCTGGACCGCCTGCCCGCGCGCCAGGACCGGAGGCAGGCTGCGCGGGGTCCGCGGCGCGGCCAGGCGGAGGCCGGGATCGGTCGGGAGCCGCCCGGTGTCGGTGAGCCAGGCGGTGAAGGTGCGCGCGGCGGACGCGCGCCGCGCCAGGGTGGTCCGGGCCGCCCCGGACGCGGACAGCGCCGCCAGCCAGGCCCGCAGCACACCGAGGTCGAGTTCGCCGATGGCCGCGTCGCTCGAGCGCGCGTAGAGGAACCCCAGCAGGGCGCGCACGTCGCCCAGGTACGCGCGCACGGTGTGCGCCGACCGGTTCCGACCGAGCCGCAGATGCCGCCCGAACTCCGCAACCAGCGCTTCCAGGTCCTCCGGCAGAACATCCACCTCCCCACAGTCGCCCGGGCCCACCCGTCCTCGCAACCCACCACGCCGGAGACGCGCCGGGCCCGGCCGGGGACCGGTCGCCGTCGGCTCCCACTCGCGCTCGGGGGCCGAGAACGGAGGGCACACCGGATCTGGTCTGCGCAGGCCCGGGACCGACCGGCCTCACCTGCCGGGCCGGTGGATCCGGAACCAGCCGGAATCGTCGACGCCCACCAGGCCGGACAGTTCAAGGGCGGGTAGGACGGCGCGGACGGTCGCGAGGTCGAGGCACGTCTGGGCCGCGAGGTCGCGGGGTCGGCGGGAGCCGGTCACGGGCAGGGCGGTGTAGACGGCGGCGTGGGCGCCGGTGAGGGTGTCGGCGGGATCGGCGTCGGGTGCGGCGTCCGCGGCGAGTCGGAGGGGGCCGAGTTCGTCGGCGACCTCGTCGGCCCGCGTGACGAGCAGGGCCTCGCCGTCGCGGATCATGCGGTGGCAGCCGACCGAGGCGGCGGAGGTGACCGGACCGGGGACCGCGAGGGCAGGACGGCCGAGGCGGCGCGCCCATTTCACGGTGTTGCGGGCGCCGCTGCGCAGGCCCGCCTCGGCGACGAGGACGCCGTCGGACAGGGTCGCGATCAGCCGGTTGCGGGCCAGGAAGCGGTGTTTCAGCGCGGCGCTGCCGGGCGGGTACTCGCTGACGACGAGGCCGGTGTCGGCGATGGTGTCGAGGAGCCGTTCGTGCTGAGCGGGATAGGGGCGGTCGAGGCCGCAGGCCAGGACCGCGACGGTCGCGCCCCCTACGGCGAGCGCGGCGCGGTGCGCGGCGGCGTCGATGCCGAAGGCCGCGCCGGACACCACCGTCCAGCCGCGCGCGGCGAGGTCCGCGCCGATCTCGCCCGCCACCTGGACCCCGTAGCCGGTGGCGCAGCGCGCGCCAACGACGCCCACCGCGCGCTCGGTGAGCTCGAGCAGGGAACGCGGGCCGCGCACCCACAGCACCAGCGGCACGGCGGCGTCGCGCTCCCGCGCCGCGTCGAGCTGGCCGAGGCCGAGCATGCGCCACGCGGGCCACTCCGCGTCGTCGGGCGTGATCACCCGGCCACCGAGGCGCTCCAGAAGCGCGAGATCCGCCGCCGCGCTGTCGATCTCCCGCCTCGACCGCGTCGCGGCGCGCAGCGGCTCCGGCAGCTCGCGCTCCCGTACCGCCCGGGCGGCCTCGACGACTCCCACCGCGTCGATCAGGGCCGACAGCGCGCGCACGGCCCCTGCACGACCCGCGACAGGTAGACCCAGGCGGCCCGCCGCTCCTCGCCGCGCGGCGGCGTGCCGCCGTGCCCGTCCGGAT
>NZ_BAGK01000170.1 GCF_000308795.1 Nocardia thailandica NBRC 100428
CGTCGTCCGCGTCGTCCGAGCCGGGGGCAGCGGGGGCGGTGCCGGGGGGCGGGCCGCCGTCCGGTCCCGGGCCGCCGTCCCGTGGTCGGCCGCCCCCGCCGGGGCCGTCGCCGTCGGGATCGTCGTCCGGCTCCCCCTCACCGTGCGAGGACTCGAGCTCGTCGGCCGCGGCGGACCGGTCGACCTCGTCGGCCGCCCGGTCCATGGCCTCGTCGAGCTGCTCCTCGGTGATACCGGGCTCGTCGAACGGATCCCGTCGCCGCCGGTGCGGCAGCGCCAGCTCGGCGGCCACCCGGACGTCCTCGGCGGTCACCCGGTCGGCGCCGCGCCAGGCGGCGTGCGCGGTCGCGGTGCGGGCGACCACCAGGTCGGCGCGCATCCCGTCCACGTCGAAGCTCGCGCACAGCGCCGCGATGCGCCGCAGCTCGCGGTCGTCGAGCGCGACCCGCTCCAGGCGGCCGCGCGCGGTCAGGATGCGTTCGGCGACACGGCGATCGGCGTCGGCGTAGGCGGCCGCGAACCCGGCGGGATCGGCCTCGAAGTCCAGGCGCCTGCGCACGACCGCCATCCGGGTGTCCACCTCGCGCGAGGCGACGACGTCGACGGTGAGGCCGAAGCGGTCGAGCAGCTGCGGACGCAGTTCGCCCTCTTCGGGATTCATCGTGCCGACGAGAACGAACCGGGCCGGGTGGGTGTGCGAGACCCCGTCGCGTTCGACGTGCACGCGGCCCATGGCGGCCGCGTCGAGCAGCACGTCGACCAGGTGGTCGTGCAGCAGGTTCACCTCGTCGACGTAGAGCACGCCGTGGTGGGCGGCCGCCAGCAGGCCGGGGCGGAACGCCTGTTCGCCGTCGCGCAGCACCCGTTCCAGGTCGATCGAGCCGACGACCCGGTCCTCGGTGGCGCCGACGGGAAGCTCGACGAGCCGCGCAGGCCGGGCTCCGGTCTCGTCCACCACCGGGGGCAGCAGGTGCGCCAGGGCGCGCACCACCGTCGACTTGGCCGTGCCCTTCTCCCCGCGCACCAGCACGCCGCCGATGCCCGGGTGCACGGCCGACAGGATCAGCGCCAGCTGCAGCCGTTCCTGACCGACGATCGCGGAGAACGGGAAACCCGGCTCCGCGCGCAGGGCGGGGTCGAGCTGGGCGGTGGATTTCGCTGAACCGGGCACGCTCCGAGCTTAGGCACGCCGCGTCGCCCTCGGGTGGCCGCCCCGCCCCGGGCGCGACGGCGACGGCCCCCGGAACGGGTTCCGGGGGCCGTCGGGTCCGGCTCAGTTCTTGCGCATCGGGACGTGCGGGATGCCGTCCTCCACGTATTCGTCGCCGTCCTGGACGAAACCGTGCTTGGCGTAGAGCTCGACCAGGTACTTCTGGGCGTTGAGCCGCACCACCGACGAGCCGGTCTCAGCCAGCGCGGCCTGCAGCAGCCGCGTGGTGTAACCGTGCCCGCGCGCGGGCACGGCGGTGCACAGCCGGCCGATCCGGAAGCTCTTCACCCCGTCGGTGTGCTCCTCGAGGAGCCGCAGGGTCGCGATGACCTCCCCCTCGTCGTCGAGCCACAGGTGCCGGGTCTCCGGCAGCAGGTCACGCCCGTCCAGCTCGGGGTAGGCGCATTTCTGCTCGACGACGAACACTTCGACGCGAAGCTTCAACAGCTGGTACAGGGTGGCGGTGTCCAGATCCGCCGCCCAGGACCTCTTGATTGCGACCGTTGACATCATCGCGTCTTGCTATCACACTCCGGCGAGACTCGCGATACCGTCGCGCTGCGGCGTGTTGCCGCCGCCGGTGAGCTTGAGCGAGGTGTTGGTCCAGTCCCGCACCTCGGCGAGCAGCGCCTGGTCCTCGGACAGCTTCACGCCCAGCGAGGGGATGAGCTCCTTGAGCTGCGGGGTCCAGTCGGCGTACTCGCGCGGGAAGCAGCGCTGCAGCACGTCGAGCATGGCGGTCACGCAGGTCGAGGCGCCCGGCGAGGCGCCGAGCAGGCCGGCGATGGTGCCGTCGCCGGCGGAGATCACGGCGGTGCCGAACTCGAGCACGCCGCCCGCGCCCTTGCGGCGGATGACCTGGACGCGCTGGCCCGCGGTGATGAGCTCCCAGTCGCGGCCCTCGGCGCGCGGCATGAACTCCTCGAGGGTGGCGACCTTGCCGTTCTGCGACTTGAGCAGCTCGGTGACCAGGTACTTGGTCAGGCCCAGCTCGGTCAGGCCGACACCGACCAGCGAACCGATGTTGTTCGGCTTGATCGACTTGAACAGGTCGGCGTTGGAGCCGTCCTTGAGGAACTTCGGGGTCCAGCCGGCGTACGGGCCGAACAGCAGGCCCTCCTTGCCGTTGATGACGCGGGTGTCCAGGTGCGGCACCGACATCGGCGGGGCGCCGACGGCGGCCTTGCCGTAGACCTTGGCGTCGTGCTGGGCGATGAGCTCGGGGTTGGTGCAGCGCAGGAACTGGCCCGACACCGGGAAGCCGCCGAAGCCCTTGGCCTCCTTGATGCCCGACTTCTGCAGCAGGGGCAGCGCGCCGCCGCCCGCGCCGACGAAGACGAACTTCGCGTTCAGCGTGCGGGTCTTGTGGGTGCGCTCGTTACGGACGGTGACGTTCCACGAGCCGTCCTTCTGCTTGCTCAGGTTGCGCACGTCGTGGCCGAAGGCGATCTCGCCGCCGCTGTAGCCGATGTAGGCCAGCAGCTGCTTGGTCAGCGCGCCGAAGTCGATGTCGGTGCCGCCGTCGGTCCAGTTCAGCGCGATCGGGTCGGAGAAGTCGCGGCCCTTGGCCATCAGCGGAAGGCGCTCGGCGAAGACGGCCGGGTCGTCGATGTACTCCATGCCGCGGAACAGGGGGTGCGGCGCCAGCGCCTCGTACCGCTTGCGCAGGTACTCGACGTTGTCGGCGCCGTGCACGAAGCTGACGTGCGGGATGGGGTTGATGAAGCCCGAGGGGTCGCCGAGGATGCCGCGGTCGACCGCCGAGGCCCAGAATTGCCGCGAGACCTGGAAGCGCTCGTTGATGTCGACGGCCTTGCCGATGTCGACGGAGCCGTCGGCGTTCTGCGGGCTGTAGTTCAGCTCGCACAGCGCCGAGTGACCGGTGCCCGCGTTGTTCCACGGGTCGCTGCTCTCCGCGGCGGCGGCGTCGAGCCGCTCGAACACCGAGATCGACCATTCGGGCTGCAGCTGCCGCAGCAGCGCGCCCAGCGTGGCACTCATGATGCCGGCACCGATGAGTACTACATCGGTCTTTTCAGTCTTGGCAGCGTTCGGCACGAGTAGATCGACTTCCTTGTCCTTCGTCGCGGGCCCTTCCCTGGGGGGTGGAGCCGTGCGGCGCTGTTGGTGTGGAGCGAATGCTGTGAATCGCCGTGGGTAGGTTACCCGTCGTTCACCTGATGCCAATTGTGCACCTCAGCGGACCGCGAGCGTGCAACCGACCTGCCGAATGTGACGAATGCCAACACTGCACGTCACGGCGACCTCGGGCTAGATTGGGCAGTGTGACCAACGAAACGTCGCTCGGCTCCGACTCGCCCACCCGGACCGACGAACTGTGGCAACTCGATGTCCTCGGCGCGGACTACCAGCAGCGCACGCTGTCGTTCGGCCCCGATCCCGACGGTGAGGGCGAGGCGGTCGCCACGCTCGTGCGTCATCTCCCCGAGGGCAGCGCGCCCGCCACCGCGCCCGCCGTCCTCTACGTCCACGGCTTCACCGACTACTTCTTCCAGGAGCACCTGGCCGAGCACTTCGCGGCGCGCGGCCACCGCTTCTACGCGCTCGACCTGCGCAAGTGCGGCCGCTCCCGCCGCGAGGGACAGACACCGCACTACGTCAGCGATCTCGCGCTCTACGACGCCGAACTGAACGAGTCGCTGCGCATCATCCGCGAGGAGACCGGCACCGACGTGCTGATCGTGGCCCACTCCACCGGCGGCCTCGTCGTGGCCCTGTGGCTGGACCGGCTGCGCGCGGTGCGCGGCGCGGACGCGACGGGCGTGTCCGGCGTGGTCCTCAACAGCCCGTGGTTCGATCTGCAGGGCCCGGCCTACTACCGCAGCGTCGGCACGCCGATCATCAACGCCGTCGGCAAGCTGCGCGCCTTCGCCGAGCTGCCCGGCGCCGGCGTAAGCACCGCCTACGGCGACAGCCTGCACCACTCCAAGGCGGGCGAATGGGACTACAACCTCGACTGGAAGCCGCTGGCCGGCGAGGCCGTGCGCCTCGGCTGGCTGCGCGCCATCCGCCGCGGCCACGCCCAGCTGCACCGCGGCCTCGACATCGGCGCGCCCGCGCTCATCCTGCGCTCGCGGATCACCAAGTTCGCCCGCGAGCACAGCCCGGCCGTCGACGTGGCCGACGCCGTGCTCGACGTGACCCAGATCCAGCGCTGGGCGGGCTGCCTGGGCGACCGCACGAACATCGTCCCGATCGACGGCGCCCGCCACGACGTGTTCCTGTCCTCGGAGGCCGTGCGCGCCACCGCGTTCGAGGAGATGGACAGCTGGCTGGACTGGCTGGCCGGCTACGTGAAGCGCTGAGTCAGCCGAGTCACCAGAGGCTGGTGCGCAGCACGATCTCGGTGGCCAGTTCGGCGTCGGCGTCGGCGGCGATGTCGTCGACGTCGACCGGCACCACCCGGAACTCGCCGTAGACGTAGCGACCGGAGGCGTCCGCGGTCGCGCGCGGCGTCCGGTTGCTCACCAGCATGGTGACCGGCAGTTCCATCGGGGCCACGGCGGCGCCGTCGACCGCCGGATGTCCGGCGTCGGCCACGACCAGGCTCATGAACCGCCCGAACGGCCCCGCGCACAGCCGCCACGCCAGCGCCGCGCCCGCGCCGCGCCCGGCGACGTTGACGTAGGGCACGCCGACCTCGTCGAGGATCGCGTGCACGTCGGCCGGTTCCAGGCCGTCGACCGACTCGACGACCACCGTCCGCAGGTCGGAGTTGTGCAGGCGCTCACACACCTTGTCGAAGACGTCGGCAGGGTCGCCGGAGTCCGGGAACAACAGCACACTGTGCCGCGAGTCGGGGCCGTCGACCCGCACCGTGAAGACCCGTTCACCGACCGTGATCTGCCGCGATTTCATGTCGTCGTACCGTACACGTTCCGCCTGAGAGCGGCAGCGCGTTACGTCAGCTTCCGCCGGTCTGTTTCCGCCCGTGTACTGGGGTTTCACACCCGGGCACCCCCCGATTGCGGGAACTCTCACACGGTGTGGTGCACCACGCGGGAGGAGACCGCCCACACACCGGCGAGCCCGCTCCCGGTCGCGGGCCGGATCCGGCAAATCCACCGGGGTGGCGGTCGTTTCGTCCGTACCATGGCGCACGGACCGATTCGCGGGGACGAAGGGGGCACGGATGACGTCGGTACTGCGCCGGATGGCCTTCGGGGTCCTCGCTCTCCTCTTCGGCGCCGGCGCCGTCTTCGGCGCCGTGCAGCCCGTCAACGCCGTCGCCTATCTGCTGGGGCTCGGCGACGAGGTCACCGTGCGGATCGAGGAGGGGTCGATCGGCTCCATCGGCACCGGCAGCCGGGCCGGAGTCGGGCGGATCCTCGAGGACGGGCGCGAGGTGCGCCTGGCCGACGTCCACGCGGGCGAGATCGTGAGCGCGCGTACGGTTCTCATCGACATCGGCTCGATCAACCACGCCTATCACACCCCCGCGGCCGCGGCGACGGACTTCCTGTGGCTCATCGGCATGCTGATCCTCGGCGGCCCGGCCCTGCTGTTCGCCCTCGCCGCGTTCCCGGGGTTCGGCGACCGCGTCCGCGACGCGTAGCCCGCTCCGGACCGTAAGCCCGGTATACCGGAAACCCGCACCGGTCGGCCCGCGCGCCGACCGGCCCTTTCGCCGTAATTTCTGCTGGTACACCTGGGGCGCAGGGTGCCCGAGGGCCAGGAGATCCATGATGGATCATCCACAGCGAGGATCTCATTGTTCTGCAACGCACGGCGAGCTTTGTTACGGTGAGCCGACTTTCGAGGTATGGGGAATGGCAATGCGTGTAATCGGCATCATGGCGATCGTCGGTGCTGCGGCGGTGCTGGCGGGCTGCTCGGGCAGCGCCGAGGGTGGCACGGGCCCGGTGGAGGCACCACCGACCGTCCGCAACACCCCGGCCGCGACCATGCAGCTGTTCGACCCGTGCACCGTCTCCGATCGCATCCTCGCCGCCGCGGGCGCCGACCCCGCCACCAAGGACACCAACCCCTTCGGCGCCTCCAAGATCGGCTTCATCACCTGCCGGTGGTCCACCGACGCCGCGGGCTCCAACCCCGGCCACTTCCTGCAGATCGCGTCGACCTCGCACACCCTCGACGACATCCGCCGCAACGACAACTACCGCGACTTCCGCACGATCGCCTTCGACAACCGCACCGCCCTCCAGTTCTCGGTCGGCACCAGCACCCCCTCGATCGAATGCGGCGTCGCCTTCGACAGCGGCCAGGGCACCGTCGCGGTGACCGCGGGCCGCTTCTCCGACAGCAAGGTCACCAACGACCTGTGCACCATCGCCGCCGCGGCCGCCTCCACCCTCTCCGAGGCCATCCCCCGCCCGTAGCCGTCACGTGGCGCGTGCGCCGCCTTCCGGTCCCGCGACGCCGATCGTGAGCTCGGCGAAATACCGGCCGCATACCGCGCGCTGCACCGAGCAGCGGCCGCCGCCGGCAGCCGCGCCGGGACACGGTGTCACATCGCCGCTCCGAGCAGCAGGCGCACCATGGGTTGCGTCGATTCGGCCAGTTCGCCGGGTGTCCCCGCCGCGATCACCGCCCCGGCGTGCACGATCACCAGCCGATCCGCGAACCCCTCGGTGACCAGCATGCGGATCTCGTTGCTGACCACCAGCACCGCCGCGCCCGCGTCGGCGTAGTCGCGCAATGCCGTCCACACCTCGTGGGCGGTCCAGGGGTCCAGGGAGTTCGTGGGCCCGTCGGCGATCAGGATCAGGGGCGCGGGCAGCAACGCGGCGGCGAGGGCGGCCCGCTGGATCTGCCCGCCGGAATGTTGCGCGGGAAGCAGATCCCTCGCGTACCCGGGGTAACTCGCCGCGGCACAGGCCCGTTCGACCGTCCACGCGCGATGCCGCCGCTCCACCCGCCGCAGCTGCGCCCCCACCGTGTCCCCCGGCTCGAACGCGGTGACGCCGTCCTGCGGCACGAACCCGACCACGCTCCCCCACAGCCGCGGCCACCGCCGCCCCTCGACCACTTCGCCGTTCACCCGCACCTGCCCGCACACCTCGGCCGCCGCCGGCAGCCGCCCGGCGAGCGCCGCCGCCAGCATCGACTTACCCGCGCCCGGCCCACCGAGCACGGCGGTGACCTGCCCGGCGGGCACCACGAGATCCACTCCCGACAGCAGCACCCCACTCCACCGGCCGGTATCGACCCGCACCGTGAGCCCCCGCAGTTCGGCATTCACCGAGGCAGCCCCTCCCGCCGATTCACACGGATTCCGAAACGCCCGCGCACGTTTCGGCCACTGTATCCACGATCGCCGAGCGGGGACAGCCGCGTGAGTTGCTCTCGGAGATCAGCTCCTGCCTCATCCGCGTGTCACCGCTCCGGCCGCGCGCGGCCGGCCCAGGACGGCACCCGGAAATCGAGGGAACCCGGCTGGTGAGTCGTGCGTCCAATTCATCGAGAACGTTGCGTCAAGGGACGCGCCGCGAAGCGGATTGTGTGACATCTTCGCAGGTAGAAGCGGTTTCGGCAGATGGGGTGGCGATTGCGGTCTCTGCTATCGTGAGCCGGAGTCGAGGAGAGGGCCGGGGGTATCCATGCGGGTGATCGGTGTCGTTGCCGGGCTGTGCGCGGTGGCGCTCGCTGTGGTGGGTTGTGGGGAGACCGTCTCCGGGTCCGGACAACCGACGACCAGTGCTGCCGGGGCACCACTGTCCAGGGAGCAGTTGTTCGATCCGTGCACGCTGCCGGACAGTGTGATCGCGGCGACCGGTGTGGATCCGAGTTGGCGTGAGTCGCACCCGTTCGGCGTCGACCGGGAGCAGTTCAAGGGATGCCAGTGGGAAGCCAAGGGGTCCGATGGGCGATGGGGCCACTTCATCACAGTGGGGTCGACAACACACACCCTCGATGACTTCCGAGCCAACAGCTACTACCGCAATTTCCGTGCAGTCAAGGTCGGAGATCGCGACGCCATCCAATTCAACCTCGGTACGGCCGAGCCTCCGAGCGAGTGTGAAATCGCGTTTTCGACCACCTCGCAAGGCGTGATATTCGTGACCGCCAGCAAGTACATCGACAGCAAGACATCGACTGATCCCTGCAAGTTCGCCGCGATCGCCGCGGAACAGGTCGCTCCTTCGGTACCCCGGTGATCGCGGCCGGGTTGAGAGAGCTGATTCGATGACGACACCGACCGAGATGACGAAAGAGTTCCAACGTCTGGCGGGGGAAGCGTCCGCAGGACGATTGATAATCGAGTACGACGCCGCTGAGCGTTGTGCACGATGGTGCGACGACTACGTCACGGACCTGCGCCGACTCGTAGCGAGGACGCAGAACCTGGTGAGCGTCGACTCCTTCGGAAAACTGACCTCGGCGATCGCGCTGGGGAAGAAGTTCAACGATCTGGCACTCGGCGGCGCGGGTACCGGTTCGTATGCCGATGCCGCCACCAAGCACATAGAGGTCATCGAAGCCATGGCCGACATGTACCGCAAGGCCGGCGCCGCCTATCAGGCCTGCGACGAACAGACCCAGGCGGCCATCAAAGCCAAGACGAACAATCTCGGGTGACGCACGCGCTGGACGCCGCCCGCCGATCCTCTACCCCCGATGATGAGCGCTGGGGAAGACCGAGATGCATACACCTGTCGCCGACGCTGCCCCATACACCGCGTGCTGCACTGGGCGGTCCCTCACCAGCAGACCACATACCTGCTGAATCTCAGACCTGTCCCCTCGGTCGCCCGGTCGGCGGCCGCGGCAAGGTGCAGTGCGGCACCGCCGGGCCACAACGATGCGGAAGCCACTGCCGAAATGGGAACCGGATCGGGGTCAGGCGCGTCCAATCCATCGAGACGTCGTGGGGAAAGGACGCGCCTGATGAGGGGACGAACTCATGTTTGCGCAGGTGGGCGCGGTTTCGGCCGAGTCGGCGGCCCCCGATGTCTCTGCTATCGTGACCCGGAGTCGAGTCGAAGGTCGGGGGTACCCATGCGGGTGATCGGTGTCGTCGCCGGGGTGTGCGCGGTGACGCTCACCGTCGCGGGATGCGGGGAGACCGTCACGGGGTCCGGGGCGCCGACGACCAGCGCAGCGGGGACACCACTGTCCAAGGAGCAGCTGTTCGATCCGTGCACACTGCCAGACAGTGTGATCGCCGCGACCGGTGCGGACCCGGCCACCAAGGACACGAACCCACTGGGTCGGGAACCGTCGAGGTTCCGTGCCTGCAAGTGGATGGCCGAGAACTCGGATGGCCGTTCGGGCCACTTCATGATGGTGAGTTCGACCACCTACACCCTCGAGGACTATCGGGCGAACTCACTCTTCCACGACTTCGTTGATGTCCAGATCGGTGGCCGTGCAGGTCTGCGATCGTACGTCGGCAACGAAAACCCGCCGGTTGAATGCGATATCGCCTTCAACACCTCGAGGGGGATCGTCTCCGTTTCCACCGACAAGTTCGTCGACAGCAAGACGACTACCGATCCCTGCGTTTTCGCGACGAAGGCCGCCGAGCAGGTGGTCTCGAGCCTGCCGAAGTAGGGCAGGGCCCAGCTGACAACCAGGGAGCGACGATGACGAATCCAGCCACCATGGTCCAGGAACTCCAGCGCCTGGCCGGCGAAGCCTCGGCCGGCCGCCTCATCATCGAGTTCGACGCCGCCGAGCGGTGTGCGAGATGGTGCGACGACTACGCTCGTGAACTGCGCATCCTCTCGACGAGAAGCCGAGGACTGGTGCGTAGAGACTCCTTCGGCAATCTCACCTCGGCCAAGGCGCTGGCCCAGAAGTTCTCCGATCTGGCCGACGGCGGCGCGAATTCCGGGTCCTACTCCGAAGCCGCACGCCAACACATCGAGGTCATCGAAGCCATGGCCGACATGCACCGCAAGGCAGGCGCCGCCTATCAGGCCTGCGACGAACAGACCCAGGCGGCCATCAAAGCCAAGACGAACAATCTCGGCTGACGCACGGAGGAGATGGCGCCGGCCGTCCATATACAGCGTGCTGCACTGGACGGTGCCTGATCGGCACACCAGCTTCCACTGAACCAGAGACCCGTCCCCTCGATTGCCCGGTCGGCGGCCGCGCGCAAGGTGCAGTGCGGCACCGCCGGGCCACAACGATGCGGAAGCCACTGCCGAAATGGGAACCGGATCGGGGTCAGGCGCGTCCTATCCATCGAGACGTTGTGGGGAAAGGACGCGCCTGATGAGGGGACGAACTCATGTTTGCGCAGGTGGGCGCGGTTTCGGCCGAGTCGGCGGCCCCCGATGTCTCTGCTATCGTGACCCGGAGTCGAGTCGAAGGTCGGGGGTACCCATGCGGGTGATCGGTGTCGTGGCCGGGGTGTGCGCGGTGGCGCTCGCCGTCGTGGGATGTGGGGAGACCGTCACGGGGTCCGGGGCGCCGACGACCAGCGCAGCGGGGGTACCACTGTCCAAGGAGCAGTTGTTCGATCCGTGCACGCTGCCAGACAGTGTGATTGCCGCGACCGGTGCGGATCCGGCGACCAAGGACACGAAGCCCTTCGGCCGCGATCGCGAGAGGTTCGTCGGCTGCAAGTGGCGTGCGGACAAGTCGGATGAGCGATGGGGCCACTACATGCTGGTCAGCGCCACCTCGTACACCATGGCCGACTATAGGGCCAACGGCCTCTTCCACGACTTCAAGGACGTGCAGATCCGCGGACGTAGAGCGGTTCAGTCGTACGTCGGCACAGAGAACCCTCCGGTGGAATGCGATATCGCGTTCGAGTCGACAAAGGGCGTGATCTCTGTATCGACCGACAAATTCGTCGACAGCAAGACCAGCACCGACCCGTGCACCTTCGCCACACGCGCCGCCGAGCAGATCGCCGCCAGCCTCCCGGAGTAGTGCGGCCGAGCGGAAATCCATAGGAGGTAGCGTCCGTGACAAATCCTGCCACGATGGTCCAAGAACTACAGCGCCTTGCGGGAGAAGCCGCAGCGGGTCGGTTGATCATCGAGTTCGATGCCGCAGAGCGGTGCGCCAAGTGGTGCGATGACTACGCTGGGCAGCTTCGTGACCTGTCGACGAGAAGCCGTGGTCTGGTCCGCGCTGACGCATTCGGGAATCTCGCCTCGGCCAAGGCACTCGGCAAGAAGTTCTCCGATCTGGCCGACGGCGGCGCGAATTCCGGGTCCTACTCCGAAGCCGCACGCCAACACATCGAGGTCATCGAAGCCATGGCCGACATGTACCGCAAGGCAGGCGCCGCCTATCAGGCCTGCGACGAGCAGACCCAGGCGGCAATCAAGGCCAAGACGAACAATCTGGGCTGACGCACGGGGGAAAGATGAGCGACTCATACGATTACACGCTGTCGGCACTCGGCTACCTCGGTGGCCGGGTGACCGACCTGTTCACCTCCGGGATCAGCCCGACCACACCGGAGAAGAACGCCCAGACCGATGGCAACAATGCCCGGAACCGGCTCTACGCGGAGAACGCCACCCTCGGACAGGGCTTCTCCGGTGAGTACACCGCGCCGGTGCTGGTCGACGGTGTCATCGAGAACTTCGTCGGAGTTCCCCATGCCAAGATCATGGAGTTCATCGATTCGATCAAGCTCACCGAGATGAGCAACAGCGTGCAGTCCTGGAAAGACCTGGCGACGGACACCACCACCAAAGCCACTGCGTTCCACGACAATATCGCCAAGGAGATGCAGCGGGGCTGGTCGGGTTCGGCGGCCGACAGCGCGCTGGCGAGCGTGAAGAGCTACCTGGGTGATGTGCACAAGGTCGACCAGGCCGCCTCGCTCATCGCGAACAAGATGGAAGAGGCATACACCGGGTTCCAGCAGGTGTACTACCAGGTGCCCCAGCCTTCGGAGGGCCGGTCGGGCGGAATTCTGGCGAGCGGCGTGAACATTGTCGCCAACTCGGTACTGCCGGGGGCGGGCGGCGTGACCGGCTGGTTCATCTCCGGCACCGACGAACGCCGCGCACAGAACGCCGAGAACAAGGCCAACGAGATCATGCAGACGGTCTACCGGCCGGTGGCCTTGCAGGCCGACACCAAAGTGCCCAAGGTGCCCTTGCCGGTGACGCCGCAGGCGAAGCCGAACGGCGAGATCCCGGACAACGACGGCGACGGCAACGGCAACGGGTCCGGCAACCCCAACGGGACCACGCCCAACGGCACCAACCCCAACACCAATCCGGCGTCGACCACCGAGAATCCGGCCACGACCACGGAGAACCCGGACGACACCACCACGGACGACAACGACGACGACACGAGCACCAATCCGTCGTCGACGACCCCGCAGTCGACCACACCGGAGACCACGAACCCGACGACGCCGAACGGCACCAACCCGGCGGGGACCAATCCGGCGGGGACCAACCCGACCGGATCCGGCGGGCCGGGTTCGGGTAGCCCCGGAAGCGGCACCCCCGGGGCCGGGAAGAGCATTCCCGGTACGGGACAGCAGAATCCGACGGCGGCGGGTGCGGGCACCACCGCGGCGGCCGGGACCGCGCGTTCGGGGATGAGCGGCATGGGTGGTATGGGTGCGCCCGGCCGGGGTGGCGGCAAGGAGGACGAGTCGGAGCACAACGCGCCCGACTGGCTGCGCCGGGTCTACGAGGAACTGCTCGGTCCGGACGAGAAGCACGTGCCACCGGTGATCGGCGGGGATGCATGAGCGGTACCTGGGAGTTGACCCAGTTCGAGTTCTGGGTCGTCTGGGAGACGCTGGGCCGCGACCGGATGCCGTTTCCGCTGCAGTTCCGGTCGGGGGCCGCCTCGCAGGCCGAGTTCGACGAGTCGTGCCGCACGGCGGCGAACTCGATGATCGACCGCATGCGGCACGAGGAAGCGCTCTTCCACGCCCTGCACGCGCTGGCGCATCCGGAGGTGCGGGTGGAGATGTTCGGGTACCGGCGCGACGGACGGGACCGGATGGTGCGGGCCTGCGCGACGATCGAAGCGGGCAACGGCGCGGTGGCGGCGCAGATTCCGGGTGCGGAGTTCCGCGAGGGCGCCAACATCATGGTGTCCCTGCGGCCCGCGCAGACGGTGGTCCGGCAGCTGCTCGGTGTGCTGCCGGACGTGCGGCCTGGCGCGGAGCCCGCGGTCGACATCCATCGCTCGGAGTTCGACCAGCCGGTGGACCGCGGATCCATGCACCGGTCGGCCGGTGAGCGGGCGACCCGGCTGATCAAGCGACCGTTCCGCACCTACGCCGAGGTCCGGGTCGACCACGGCGCGGCACTGGACGGCTCGACCGACCGGGGCACCCAGATCACCGTCATCGACTACGTCGACGACGGCCGCTACCTGATCCGCGAAGGCGAGCGGATCGAGGCGATGCCGATCGATACGGGTCGGCTGTGCACGGAGATCGACGGCATGATCGCGCGGGCGCGGGACTCGGCACGCGAATCGGCCTGGCGGTACTGACAGCCGGTCCGGGCACCGGATCGGTCCGCGGCTCATCCCCTCGGCGCCGAAGAGGCCGGTGCCGGACAGGGAACCGTCAGTCGTCGGCCAGGACGATCAGCGTCACTTCGCCCGGGCCCGGCCCGATCGCGACCAGTTCGTGGAATTCGGTGTGGATCCAGCCGTAGTCGTGGCGGGCGTGAGCGCCCGGATCCTCCAGGACGTGGATCGTGTCGGCCCGGTGGAGGATCCGGTACACGGTGGTGTCGATCTCGGCCGCCAGACCGGGCGGGATCGGGCCGTGCAGGTGCAGCCACCGGTCCACGATCGCGTCCGCCGTCGCCGTGTCCACGGTGGCGAAGGCCGCGGGAGTGATCGCGGCGAGGTGATACGGGCCGTGGACCCTCCCCGCCGGATCCACGCCGCCGCCGACGTAGTCGTCGCGGTAGTCGGTCGCGGCGAGGAGGCCGACCAGGAGCTGATCGGCGGGACCATCGGGGAAGACGAAGGCGCGCAGGTCGATCCAGCGGTAACCGTGCGCGCTGTCGGCGCCGAAGAGATGGTCGCGAAAGTTCAGAAAGGTCGTGGCGCGGAGCCGTCCGGCCGTCACAGGGCGGTCCGGATCACGGGCAGATCCGGGGTGGCGCCGTCGCGGATGAGGTCTCGCAGGGCGCCGAGGTCGACGTGGGCTTCGATGAGGTCGGCCAGCAGATCGAGCTGGGCGGTGCGGACGTCGGCGACGGAGGTGTCCGGGGCGCAGGCGAATCCGGTGCGGCCCGCGTGGGCGGCCACCTCGGCGAGCCAGGCGCGGCGGAAGACGTCGTTCTCCAGGAGCCCGTGCAGGTGGGTGCCCCAGACCCCGCCCCGGGCCGCGCCCTCGGGCGCGCCGTCCACGGTGAGCCAGGGCGACTCGGCCGTGCGGGTGACGCGGCCGTGGTGGATCTCGTAGCCGGCGACGGGGATTCGGCCGTGGGTGCCGGTGGACCGGCGGGCGATCTTCGGGTCGGCGAAGGTGATGTCGAGGTCGAGGATGCCGAGGCCCTCGGTGGATCCGTCGCCGGATTCGATGTCGTCGTCGATGCGGGTGCCGAGCATCTGGTAGCCGCCGCAGATGCCGAGCACGGGACGGCCGGAGGCCGCACGGGCGCGCAGGGCGTCGCCGAGGCCGTTGGCGCGCAACCAGTTCAGGTCCGAGACGGTGGCCTTGCTGCCGGGGACGACGACCAGGTCGGCGCCGGTGAGCTGGTCGGGGCGGTCGGCCCAGCGCACGGCGACGCCGGGTTCGCAGGCCAGCGCCTCGATGTCGGTGGAGTTGGAGACGCGCGGCAGGCGGACGGCGGCGACGCTCAGCCAGTCCCGGCCGTGCGGCGGGGCGGGACGGCCCACCGGGGCGCCCGCGACGGTGCCGAGGGAGTCCTCGGCGTCGAGCCACAGGTCGGGGGCGAACGGGAGCACGCCGAGGGTGGGGCGGCCGGACAGGGCCTCCAGCTGTTCCAGGCCGGGCCGGAGCAGGTCGACGTCGCCGCGGAACTTGTTGACCAGGAAGCCCGAGACGAGTCGCTGGTCCTCGGGTTCCAGGACGGCGACGGTGCCGAAGAGATGCGCGAGGACGCCGCCGCGATCGATGTCGCCGACGACGAGCACGGGCAGATCCGCCGCGCGGGCCAGACCCATGTTCGCCAGATCGGTGGCGCGCAGGTTGATCTCGGCGGGGGAACCGGCGCCCTCGCAGATCACGACGTCGAATTCGGCGCGCAGCGCGGCGAGTTCGTCGGCGACGACCTCGCGCAGACGCTGCCGGTGTTCGAAATAGTCGCGGGCGCCGACGGTTCCGACGGCCTTGCCGCGCACCACGAGCTGGGAGCGGCGGTCGCTGCCGGGTTTGAGCAGCACCGGGTTGAACCGGACGCTGGGTTCGAGCCCGCACGCCCGGGCCTGGAGCGCCTGCGCGCGACCGATCTCGCCGCCGTCGGGGGTCACGACGGAGTTGTTGGACATGTTCTGCGCCTTGAACGGCGCGACCCGCACCCCGCGCCGGGCCAGCAGCCGGCAGAGGCCGGCCACCACCACGCTCTTGCCCGCGTCGGAGGTGGTGCCGGCGATCAGCAGGGCGCCGCGCACGCCCCTCATGTCCATGCCGCGCCCGCGCGCTCGTCGAACGGCGGCGCCGACGGCTCCGCGCCGGGCGACTCGACCCGCGCCCCGCTCACGGCAGGGTCAGGACCTCGGCGCCGGTGTCGGTCACGACCAGGGTGTGCTCGAACTGCGCGGTCCACTTGCGGTCCTTGGTGACCACGGTCCAGCCGTCGTCCCAGATGTCGTAGTCGATGCCGCCGAGGTTGATCATCGGTTCGATGGTGAAGGTCATGCCGGGCTCGATGACCGACTCGATGCTGGGCTGGTCGTAGTGCAGGATGACCAGGCCGCTGTGGAAGGTGGGGCCGACGCCGTGGCCGGTGAAGTCGCGAACCACGCCGTAGCCGAAGCGGTTGGCGTAGGACTCGATGACGCGGCCGATGACGTTGAGCGCGCGCCCGGGCTTGACGGCCTTGATGGCGCGGTTGGTGGCCTCTTCGGTCCGTTCCACGAGCAGGCGCACCTCCTCGTCGACGTCGCCGGCGAGGAAGGTCCGGTTGGTGTCGCCGTGCACGCCGTGGATGTAGGCGGTGACGTCGATGTTGACGATGTCGCCGTCCTGGATCACGGTGGAGTCGGGGATGCCGTGGCAGATCACCTCGTTGAGGGAGGTGCAGCACGACTTCGGGAAGCCCTTGTAGCCCAGGGTCGAGGGGTAGGCGCCGTGATCGCACATGTACTCGTGGGCGATGCGGTCCAGTTCGTCGGTGGTCACGCCGGGCGCCACCGCCTTACCCGCCTCCTCGAGCGCCCGCGCCGCGATCCGGCCCGCGATGCGCATCTTCTCGATGGTCTCGGCGGTCTGCACCCAGGGCTCGCTGCCCTCGTTGGCGGTCTTCTTCCAGACGTACTCCGGGCGTTCGATGGAACGGGGCACGTCGCGAATCGGCGACTGGACGCCGGGCACGAGCGGCTGACGGGTACTGACAGACATTTCACCAGACTAATGGGCGTGCCGTCGCGCGCCCACCCGGCGCCCACCCGCACACCGGAATGTTTTCGGACCACGGTCCGTTTAAGCTGACCAGCAACGCCGACCGGAAACGGAGCAGCCATGGAACTGGGACTCACCACCTTCGCCGAGCGCTACGCGGTCGGCGACCGGCCCGCGCCGACGGCCGCCGAACGGTTGCGTCAGGTGGTCGACGAGGCGGTCGCGACCGAGGCCGCCGGCCTCGACGTCTACGGCGTCGGCGAGCACCACCGGGTCGATTTCGCGGCCTCGGCGCCCGCCGTCGTCCTGGCCGCCGCGGCCGCGCGCACCGAACGCATCCAGCTGACGAGCGCGGTGACGGTGCTGAGCTCCGCCGACCCGGTCCGGGTCTACCAGGAATTCGCGACCCTGGACGGCCTCTCGAACGGGCGCGCCGAGCTGATGGCCGGGCGCGGCTCGTTCACCGAGTCGTTCCCGCTGTTCGGCTACGACCTCGCCGACTACGACGCCCTGTTCGAGGAGAAGCTCGCGCTGCTGCTGCACCTGCGCGAGGAGGAACCCGTCACCTGGTCGGGCCGGTTCCGGGCGCCGCTGCGCGAGGCCGTGGTCTACCCGCGCACCGACGGCAGGCCGCTGCCGGTCTGGATCGCGGTCGGCGGCAGCCCGGAGTCGGTGGTCCGGGCGGGTCTGCTCGGCCTGCCGCTCGCGCTGGCGATCATCGGCGGCCAGCCCGCCCGGTTCCGGCCCCTGGTCGACCTCTACCACCGGGCCCTCGAACAGGGCGGGCACGAACCACAGCCGGTCGCGGTCCACGCCCACGGCTACGTCGCCGACACCGACGACCGGGCGGTGGCCGACTTCTACGCCCCCTACGCGCGGGCCATGTCCGTGATCGGGCGGGAACGCGGCTGGGGACCGATGACACGCGACCAGTTCGACGCCCTCCGCTCCCCGGGCGGCTCGTTGTTCGTCGGCTCCCCCGACCGCGTCGCGGAGAAGATCGCCGACGTGCGCGACACCCTCGGCCTCGACCGATTCATGCTGCACACCAGCGTCGGCACCCTGCCGCCCGAGCAGGTGCTGCACAGCATCGAGCTGCTCGGGTCGAAGGTGGCGCCGCAGGTGCGCTGACTACCGTGGACGGTATGACGAGTGCGGCTTCGGTGGCGCGCCGGGCACAGCTCAAGGAATTCCTGCGGACCCGGCGGGCCCGGATCGGCCCGGCCGAGGTGGGGCTGCCCGCGGCCGGGAACCGGCGGACGCCGGGACTGCGGCGCGAGGAACTGGCGATGCTCGCCGGGGTCGGGGTGTCCTGGTACACGTGGCTCGAGCAGGGGCGTGACATCACCGTCTCCGGCGACGTGCTCGACGCGGTGGCCCGGGTGCTGCGGCTCGACGACGCCGAGCGGGCGCACCTGTACGTGCTGGCCGGGCTGAATCCGCCCGCGGTGGTCGGCTCCTCGGGGGCGGAGGTCGGCCCGGAGATCCGGGGGATCGTGGACGGCTGGGAGCGCGGTCCCGCGATCGTGCGGGACCGGTACTGGAACATCCTGGCGTTCAACGAACTCGCGGGCGCGGTCTTCGGCTGTGTGCCGGGCAGGCCGCACAACTGCCTGGTGACCTTCTTCACCAGTCCGCGCTATCGGGGGCTGCCCGCGCTGTGGGCCGACGCCGCGCCCGGGGTCGTCGCGGCCTATCGGGCCGACGCGGCGCGGGCGGCCGGGGACGGGGAGTTCCAGCGGGTCGCCGCCGAACTCGCGAGCCGTGACCCCGACTTCGCGCGGCTGTGGCAACGTCACGACGTGGGTGTGCCCGCGCAGGCGATCAACGCCCTGCGGCACCCGGACGCCGGAGAACTGTACTTCGACGCCACCACCCTGATCATCGCCGATCAGCCGGACCGCTCGCTGGTGCTCTACAACCCACGCCCGGACACCGGGACCGCCGAACGCCTGGCCGCCCTGCGGGCCTCCTCGCTCGCGAGCCGCACCGCGTGAGGGTGGTGGTGGCACACCCCTGTTCACCACGCACTGGCGGCGCGCCCCGCGCCGGGCGAGGCTCGACCCATGACGCACAACGGTTTCCGATTCGAGGGTAAGACGGCGCTGATCACCGGCGGGAGCAGCGGGATGGGCCTGGCGACCGCGCGCAGGCTGATCGACGAGGGCGCGCGGGTCGTCGTGACCGGACGGGATCGGACCCGGCTCGACGCGGCGGTCGCCTCGCTCGGCGCGGCGGCGCACGGGGTCGCGGGCGACGGCGGCGACCTCGCCGACGTCGACGCGCTGATCGCCGAGGTCCGCGCGCGGTTCGGGCACCTCGACGTGCTGTTCGCCAACGCGGGCATCGGGTCGTTCCAGCCGGTCGCCGAGGTGACCGAGGACCTGTTCGCCCGGGTCGTCGACAGCAACCTCAAGGCCGCGTTCTTCACCATCCAGCGGGCGCTGCCGATCCTGCGCGAGCACGGCGCGATCGTCGTCAACGCGTCCTTCGGCCTGCACCGCGGCGTGCCGGGCTCGGCGCTGTACGCAGCGAGCAAGGCCGCGGTGCACAACCTCACCCGTTCCCTCGCCGCGGAACTCGCGCCCCGCCGGATCCGGGTGAACTCCGTCAGCCCTGGCTACATCGACACCCCGGCCTTCCGCGCGGAACTCTCCGCCGCCGCCCGGGCCGGTGCGGCGGGATCGACGCCCGCGGGCCGGGTCGGCACCGCCGACGACGTCGCCGCCGCGGTCGCGTTCCTCGCCTCCTCGGACGCCGCCTACGTCAACGGTCACGACCTGCGGGTGGACGGCGGCCTGACGGCGGTCGACACCGGCGCGCTGCTCTGATCCCCCACGCGCCGACCGGATCCCGGCGCTCGCCCGCGCCGCGCGAGCACGCCGGGCTCGTCGCGGCGGGCCGGGGCGGGCCGCTCACACCGGCGACGCCGCTCCCCCACCGGCGCGTGCCGCGCGGCGTTCCCTGCGGCGCCGCCGGTAGCGCCTGATCCGCGACCAGGACGCGTAGACGATCCACAACCCGACGGCCAGCACGATCGCGGCGATCACGGCCGCGAGGATCGGGAAGAAGACGGCGAGGGTGACCACGCCCGCCACGCCGAGGTCCTCGGCGGTGCTGACCACGACGTTGGTGACCGGTTCCGGCGAGGTGTTGATCGCCATGCGGGTGCCCGCCTTGACGACGTGGCTGGCCAGCGCGGTGGTGCCGCCGACCGCGGCGGCGAACAGGGTGGGCAGGGAATCGTCCTGGCCGGCGATGAGCGCGGCGACGACGGCGCCCGACGCGGGACGCACGACGGTGTGGAAGGAATCCCAGAACGAATCCAGGTAGGGGATCTTGTCGGCGACCGCCTCCACGAGGAACAGCGCGGCCGCCGCGACCAGCACGTCGGTGCGTTGGAGGCCCGGCGGGACGTCGGCGGCCCAGCCGATGCGGCCGAACAGGCCGAGCAGGAACACCACCGCGTAGGCGTTGATCCCGCTGGCCCAGCCCGCGGTGAAGATCAGGGGTAGTACGGACACGGATTCATCGTATGGCCGCCGGGTGACTGCGGGCCCGATCAGCGCAGGGCGGCCCGCCCGCGCAGCCGGCCGAGCACGACGAGGGCGAGCAGCGTCACCGCGACCAGCACCGTCGTCCCGGCCGCGGCGTCGAAGATCTCGCCGCGGTCGGTCTGGGCGAAGATGCTCACCGGCAGCGTCTTCCAGGTGGCCGGGTAGACCATGATGGTCGCGCCGAGCTCGCCCATCGACAGCGCGATCGCCAGCCCCGCCGCGGCCCCCAGGGCGGGCAGCAGCAGCGGCAGCGTCACCTGGCACAGCACCCGGACCGGTCCGGCGCCGAGCGATTCGGCGGCCTGCCGGTAGGCGGGGTCGAGGCGGTCCAGCGCCGCGGACACGGCGCTGAACGCGTACGCCAGGACGAGCACGGTGTGGGCGAGGACGACGATCCACGTGGTGCCGCCCAGCAGCAGCGGCCGCTGGTTGAAGGCGATGAGCACGCCGAGGCCGATCGCCACCGACGGCACCGCGACCGGCAGGTGGAACACGGCGTCGGTGCCTCGGCGCACCCACGACGGCGCCTCGCGGGCGGCCAGCGCGGCCCAGGTCCCCAGCACCAGCGCGACCGCGCCCGCCAGCAACGCGGTCTGCAGGCTGACCGACAGGCTCGCCAGCTGCTCTCCCGAGAGCGCGGCGGCGAGGTGGCCGGTGCCCAGGTCCGAGGGCAGCGGCCCGGTCCAGCGGCCCGCCAGCGCGGCGAGGACGACGGTGGCCAGCGGCGCGACGAACACGACGAGCACGACGAGCGCGAACACGGCGATCAGCACAGCCCTGCCGCGGCGGGTCCAGACGAGCACGGTTCAGGCCCCCTTCCGGTGGGTGACGCGGGCGAAGATCAGGCGATAGCCGAGGTACAGGGTCAGCGACAGCGCCACCTGCACGGTGGCCAGGACGGCCGCGCCGGGCAGGTCGAAGGTGACGATGCCGCGGGTGTAGATCAGCGCGGGCAGCGTGATGACGCCCTTCGCGCCGGTGAACAGGACGATGCCGAACTCGTTGAGGGTCAGCAGCAGGACGAGGCTGCCGCCCGCGGCCAGCGCGGGCCACGCCTCGGGCAACACGATCTGCCGCAGCACGCGCCAGGGCGAGGCGCCGAGCGCGGCCGCCACGTCGAGCTGTTCGCGCGGCAGCTGCGCGAAGGAGGCCAGCAGCGGCCGGACGACGAACGGGGTGAAGAAGGTGACCTCGGCCAGCACCACCCCGAGCGGGGTGGTGAGGAAATCCAGCGCGGGGGTTGGGCTCCCGGTGATCCGGGCGATCAGCGCGTTGACCGCGCCCGCGGTGCCGTAGAGGAAGGTGAAGGCGAGCGTGATCAGGAAGGACGGCAGCGTCAGCACCGTGTCGATCAGCCTGCCGACCACTGCGGATCCGGGGAACGGGACGAAGGCGAGCACGACCGCCAGGAAGGTGCCGAGCACCAGGCAGCCGAGCGTGGAGCAGGCCGCGATGGACACGGTGCGCCAGAGCGCGTCGCGGAACTGCGGCGACCCGACCACCGATGTCCACACCGACAGGCCGCGGCCGGTGGGCGTGACGGTGGACTCGGTCAGCACCCGCAGGATCGGGTAGCCCGCGATCAGCGCGACGACGGTCACCGGCGGCAGCGTCCACCACACGGCGGCCCGCACCCGGCGCGGGCGCGGCACGGAGACCCGGGCGGGCGGCGGGGTCGTGACGGCGGTGTTCACGAGCGCTCCACCGCCGCGGGGATCAGCACGCCCGCCGGGTCGGCGAAGCGGAGGCCGACCCGGGCGCCGGGCGCGTGGGTGTGCCGCCCCGGGACGTCGGCGGCGATCTCGGTGTCGAGGCCGGGGAGCGCGACCGAGACGCGCGTGGTCGCGCCGCGCCACACGCTCGACACCACGGTGCCCGCGATCGACTCGGCGGCGCCGGCCGCGCCGAGCCGGACGGTGTGCGGACGCACGCAGAGCAGGGCCGCGCTGTCCGGCGCCCAATCACCCTGACCCACCCCGGGTTCGGGCGCGTGCGCGCGCAGGGTGGCGGTGCCCGCAGTGACCAGCGCGCTGCCGCCTGCGACCCGGTTGACCGTGCAGAGCACCAGGTTCGCCCCGCCGAGGAAGGCGGCGGTGAACCCGGAAGGCGGGCGCTGCCACAGGTTCTCGGCGGTGTCGATGTCGACCAGGCGGGCATCGCGCATCACCGCGATGCGGTCGGCCAGCGCCAGCGCCTCTGATTGATCGTGGGTCACGTACATCATGGCGGTGCCGGGCAGCGCGGTGCGCAGGTCGCGCAGCTCGCCGAGCATCGACTGCCGCAGCTGCGCGTCGAGGGCGGCCAGGGGCTCGTCGAGCAGCAGCACCTTCGGCCGGATGGCCAGGGCGCGGGCGATCGCGACCCGCTGCTGCTGGCCGCCGGAGAGCTCGCGGGGCAGCCGGTCGGCATACCCCGCCATGCCGACCATCTCCAGCACCTCCGCCACGCGCGGGGCGATCTCGGCGCGGCGGACCCGCTGCGCCCGCAGGCCGAAGGCCACGTTGCCGCGCACGGTCATGTGCGGGAACAGCGCGTAGGACTGGACGACCACGCCGATCCCGCGCCGCGCGGGCGGCAGATCGGTGACGTCGCGGCCTGCCAGCCGCACCGTGCCCGTGGTCGGCCGGACGAAACCGGCCAGCGCCTTGAGCGCGGTGGACTTGCCCGAACCGCTCGGCCCGAGGAGCGCGACGGTCTCCCCGGCCGCGACGCGCAGTGAGAAGTCGCGCAGGGCGACCGCCGCGGCGCGACCGCGCCCGTAGCTGACCCCGACCCGGTCGAACACGATGGCGGGTTCGGCCGTCGAGTCGGTGGCCGTCGTGGCGGATCGGGTCCGGATTCCGTGTCCGTCGTTCATCGTTCGCGCTCCTCGTGGCCCGCGCCGCTCAGCTGCCGGTGGCCTTCTGGTACGCGGCCAGGTCCGCGTCCAGCTCGCTCAGGACCTTGGTCCAGTCCACGGGCAGTACCTCGACGCCCCGCAGCACCGTGGTCGGGCCCGCGGTCTCCCCGGCGCGCAGTTCCGCGCGGGCGGGAACGGCGAAGGCCTCCGGGCCCAGCTTCGCCTGCGCCTCCGCGCCGAGCAGGTAGGTCATCAGCCGGGTGGCGGCGTCCTTGTGCGGGGCGCCCTTGGCCAGGCCCATCACGTACGGGACGGCGACGGTGGAGCGCTTGCCGTCCGCGCCCGCGGGGAAGAACACCGAGAACGTCGATCCCTTCTCCCGCACCGTGGTCAGGTTCATCTGGACGTCGCCGTTGGCCACCAGCAGCTCGCCCTTGTCGACCTTGGCCTGCAGCTTGCCGGTCGAGGAGGACGGGCCGACGTTGTTGGCCTGCAGCCTGCCCAGGTAGTCCAGCGCGCCCTGCTTGCCGAGCAGCTGCTGCAGCAGGATCAGCACGGCGGTGCCGTCGCCCGCCTGGCCGGGGGTCGAATACTGCAGCTTGCCCTTGTATTCCGGCTTCAGCAGGTCGTCCCAGGTCAGCGCGCTCGCGTCGACCGACCCGTTGGCGATGAAGCACAGGTAGTTGTTGGCCAGGGTCACGTAGGTGCCGTCGGGGTCCTTGTCCGCGGCGGGCACGGCCGAGGTGTCGATCCCGCTGGGCTGCAGCAGGCCCGCGGCCTCGGCCTTCTGGATGAACGGCGGCAGGGTGACCACGAGGTCGGCCTGCGGGTTGGACTGCTCCTTGTCCACCCGGTTGACCACCTCCCCGGACCCGGCCTCGACCAGGTCGACCGCGATGCCGGTCTGCGCGGTGAACTCGGCGAAGCGGTTCTTGTACCAGCCGCCGACGCCGTCGGCGGAGTACACGGTGACGGTGTCGCCGCCGGAGGAACCGGTGCCGGTGCCGCCGCAGCCCGCGGTCAGCGCGGCCGCGGTGGTTGCCGCGAGCAGCAGCACGGCGAGTCGGGTCGGGCGGCGGCGCGTGAGGGGAGGAATACGCACGGTGACAGCAACTTTCGCTCTGGTTCGAGGGGAGGTCGGAGGGACGGGAACCGGCGGCGGGACGCGCCGGGGTCAGGGGCGCGGGCCGAGGACCAGCGCGGGGAAGTCGGCGACCGAGTCGACGACATGGGTGGCGCCCGCGGCGCGCAGCTGCTCGGCGGTGTGCGCGCCGGTGCGGGTGCCCGCGACGATGCCCGCGCCCGCGGCGAGGCCGGTGCCGATGTCGCTGGTGGTGTCGCCGAGGACCGCGACGCGGTCGACCGCGTCGACGCCGAGGCGCAGCACGGCGGTGAGCACCAGGTCCGGGTAGGGGCGGCCGCGGCCGGCCTGCGCGGGGGCGAGGGTGAGGTCGGCCAGGTCGGTCCAGCCGAGCGCGGCGAGCAGGCGGTCCTGGGTGCTCCGGCTGAACCCGGTGGTCAGGGCGACCTTGACACCCGCCTCGCGCAGGGTGCCGATCGCCGCGGCCGCGCCGGGGATCGGCGCGACGCCGCCCGCGTCGACCAGGTCGGAGTAGGCGGCCTCGAAGGCGCGGTTGGCGGCCGCGGCGCGGTCCTCATCCCCGAGCAGGGCACGGAAGACCACGATCTTGGACTGCCCCATGGTGTCGAGCACGTACCGCCGCGCGGCCTCGCGTTCGGGCCCCGCGGCGGGGATGCCCGCGCTGGTGGCGGCGGCGTCGAAGGCGCGCAGCACCAGCCCGTCGTCGGCGACGGTGGTACCCGCCATGTCGAGCACGGCGAGCTGGATGGTGTTCTCCGGCACGGTGTTCCTCACAGATCGAGTAGGTCGGCGGTGTCGGCGCCGATGGCGGGTCCCAGCGTCATGCCGCGGCCGCCGGGACCGGTGACGACCCAGACGTGGTCGGCGGCACGGACCCGGGTGCACACGGCGCCGGGGTCGACGCTCTGGCTGTAGACGCCCGCCCACCGGCGCACCACGCGGGGCAGCGGACGGCCGAGGAACGCCTCGGTCACCTCGGTGAGGTGTTCGTAGGGCGCCTCGTCGACGTCGAAGCCGAACGGTTCGGTGTACTCGTGGGTGTCGCCGATGGTGAGGCCGCCGTGCAGGCGCTGCACGCACAGCAGCTGCATCCGGTGTTCGGCGGCGGTCGCGGTCTGCGACTGGGTGGCGGCCAGCGCGTCGAGGGCGGGGCCTGCGAACCCGGGGTAGTAGCGGAAGCTGTCGCCGTCGGCGATCGCGGTGGTGAGCGGCTCGCCCAGCGGCTCGGTCTGCATCATCTGCAGGCGCACGCGCCGCACCGGCAGGTCGCCGGCCAGTTCGCGGGTCAGGCCGGAATGGGCGGCCCCCGGGCAGTGGACGACCACGTCGGCCTCGAAGCGCCGGCCGTGGTCGTCGAGCACGACCGCGCCCGAGCCGGTGTCGGTGACGGCCCGGGCCTCGACGCCCTCGTGGAACGTGTAGCGGCCGGTGCCGGTGAGGTAGGCGCGCAGCGCGGGCAGCGCTCGGCGGGACTCGACCGCGGCGTCGGTGGCGCAGTGCAGCCCGGCCAGGAAGTCCCCGCGCAGTGCGGGATTCACTCGCCGCACCTGCTCCGGGTCGAGCAGGGTGAAGCCACGCTCGGCCGCGGTGGGGCCCGCCGCGGCGGCCTCGGCGACCGCGAGCTCGGCGGCGGTGCGCGCCAGCGTGATCGAGCCGGCGGGACGGAACCCGACCCCGCTGACCCGCCCGCCGATCTCCTCCCACAGCTCCCGCGACCGCAGGGCGATCGCGAGTTCGCCGGGGGCACGGCCCGAGACCCACACCAGCCCGAAGTTGCGGACGGTCGCGCCGCGCGCCTCCCGCTCCCGTTCCAGGTGCACGACCTCGTGACCGCGGGTGACCGCGGCCCAGGCGTGGGCGGTGCCGAGGATCCCGCCGCCGATGATGACCAATCGCATGCGACCATCCTGACGAATGGTCTAGACCGATGGGTGTGGCCCGCGCGAACAGCGGGTTAACAATTGGTATAGACCAATTCGGGTAGGCTGGGACCATGCGATCGACCGAGACCACCCGGTTCTCCAAGGCCTATCAGGTGCGCACCGAGATCGAGGCCATCCTCGACGAGCTCGCCACCGACGACCCGGTCCCGTCGGAACGGGAACTGGCGGGCCGCTTCGGCGTCGCGAGGGAGACCGTGCGCCAGGCGCTGCGGGAACTGCTGGTGGCCGGGCGGATTCGCCGCCGAGGGCGCGGCACCGTCGTCTCGCGACCCAAACTCGTGCAGCCCCTGTCGCTGCGCTCCTACACCGAGGGCGCGATCAGCCAGGGACGGGTGCCCGGCCGCATCCTGGTCACCTGGGCCGACGAGCCGGCCGACGAGGACACCGCGGACGCGCTCGCGCTCGCGCCGCAGACCCCGGTCATGCACCTGGAACGCGTCCTGCTGGCCGACGGCGAGCGGATCGGGCTGGAGAGCACCTACCTCCCGCTGCACCGGTTCGCCCACCTCTACGCCGACTACGACCCGACCACGTCGCTCTACGCCGCGATCCGGCATTCGGGCACCGCCCTGGCCCGCGCGAGCGAGCGGGTCGAGACCGTCCTGGCCACCCCCAGGGAGGCGGGCCTGCTCGAGTGCACCACCGCCCTGCCGATGCTGCTGCTGCACCGGCGCAGCGTGGACGCGGCGGGCGAACCGGTGGAGCGGGTCCGCTCGCTCTACCGCGGCGACCGGGTCGCCTTCGACACCGTGCTCACCGACGCCGGATGACGAAAAACGGTGTGCGCGTCGGGCTCTCCCCGCTCGCGCACACCGTCGCAAATCATGGAACTCTCACTACTGCTCCGGCAGCCGCCTGCGGCCTCCGGCGACATCGGTCACCAGGTCGGTGTAGCCGTCGACCAGCTCCGCCAGGTGATACCAGTGCTTGTGCGTGTTGTCGCTGCGCGCGCCGTCGACATCGATGGCCTGATTGGCGTCGACCCAGCTGCGGGCCATCCGGTCCACCACCGCACCGAGGCTCTCGGTGTGCAGCGACGCGCCACTGCGCGGCTGCGGCACCTCGGTGGTGATCCAGTCGTTGATGTCGTCGACGAGTTCACCCCGCCTGCAATCGATCTCGGCAAGCAGCGCGGCATCGCGCACCTGCACCCTCCGCTCGTGCAGTTCCGCGAGCGCGTGCGCCGATCGCAACAATTCGCGATCTTGAAAACGACGCCCCTGGAACGCACACAACAATTGCGGCGCGGTCGGCAGTACCCCAACCACCGGCGCGCTCATCGCCGCACCCCGAATTCACCCGGCACCAACAATTTATGTACCAACATGATTCGCTCTCGATTCGGTTAATCCCTAGCCCTGCTGGATGGTCGAACTGGCGACTAGGCTAGCTGGATCATGCTCCCCTTGTCGCAAGAACGCAAGATTGCGTTGTCACTCCTGCGGTCAAGGTCCGTACACACAGATGCAAGTACAGATGTCGTGTGCATCAACAGGATTCGGAGCGCGTAAGACCCCTTGACTCCCAGTACGGCGGGCTGAAGGGGCGTTAACAACCCTGTTCGCGCCGATCCCGTGACAGCGGGACGGCGCACACGCAATAATGCGAAACGACCGAGCGAAGGGGAACGCATGGCAGGCAAGCGGACCGCACTCACCGTCAGGCTCCGCAGACTGGCCGCGATGCTTCGAGAGCTACGCGAGCGCGCCGGCCTCAGCAAGGAAGAAGTCAGCGCGCGCACGGGAATCAACGTCACGACGTTGTACCGGATCGAAATGGCGCAGGCGCGCCCCCAACGGCGCACTCTCGGCGCCATGCTGGACCTCTATCAGGTCAGCGACGCCCAACGCGAAGAAGCGAACCGATTACTCGCCGACGCGCTCAAACCCGGCATGTCGCACGAATACGAGGGCGCGGTCTCCGAGGTCTACGCCGCCTTCATCAATTTCGAGGCCGAGGCGCTCTCCGCCCGCCAATACCAGACCTCCACGGTGCCCGGCCTGCTCCAGACCTACGACTACGCCGCCGCCGTCATCGACACGACCATGCCCCGCCTGGACGCCGCCACCATGGAGAACCGCGCCAGGGCCCGGATGGACCGCGCGGTCAACCTCACCAAGGACGAACCACTCGACCTGTGGGTGGTGATGGACGAAGCCGCCATCCGCCGCGTCGTCGGCGGCCCCGCGGTCATGGCCGGTCAGCTCGACCAGCTGATCAAGGAAACCCAGCGCAAGAACGTCATCCTGCAGATCCTGCCCTTCGACGCGGGCGCCCACCCCGGCATGGCGGGCTCGTTCACGCTGCTCGACTTCCACAACCCGACCGACCCCGAGGTCGTCTACGTCGAGAGCCTGGCGACCCACGTCCTCGTCGAGGGCTACGACGAGATCCGCCGCTTCGGCGTCATCTTCGACCAGCTGCGCGCCATGGCGCTGAGCCCCCGCGATTCCGCGGCCCTGCTCCAGCAGGTGCGCGAGAGCTTCCGCTGACGGATCACCCGCGCGGGTGCGCGTCGAGGATCTCGGCCAGCAGCGCCGACACCTCGGGCGCGGCGAGTTCGCCCGGCGCCGCGTCGAGCAGTCTCCCCGTCACCCGCCCGCTCGTGTGCCTGCGCCACCGCCGCAGCGCGGCGGCGGGGTCGTCGGCGCCGACGCGGGTCCCGGCCAGGACGACGACGGTCAGGTCGATGTCCGACGCGGTGGGCCGGTAGGTCGCCGTCGCCGACCGCGCGGCCGAGGCCACGCCCGCCGTGCGGGGGCGCACGACGCCGGTGACGCGGGCGAGGTCGAGGGGGTTCGCCGGGCCCGGGACGGGGGCCTCGGCGGAGGTGGCCGTCGGCACGGTTCCCGCGTGGGTCGAGGCGTTCGCGGACGGGGCGTCCGGGCGTTCCCCCCGGCCCGGAACGCAGTCGACCACGACCAGGTCGACCTGCTCGCCCGCCGCACGCAGCCGCGCGGCGATCTCGTAGGCGACGAAGCCGCCGAAACCGAGGCCGAGCAGGCGATACGGACCGTGTGCCGCCACCGTGCGCAGGGACGCCGCGCCGTGCTCGGCGAAGTCCGCGACCGTCGCCGGGTGCCAGGTGTCTGCCGGAACCGTTCCGCGGGCGGGCCCCGGCTCCCCCGTGCCCCCCCGGCACCGGCCCCGCGGTGAGGCCCGGCGGCTGGAGGCCGTAGAGCGGGACCGAAGGGGGCAGATGGGCCGTCAGGCCGGCGTACGGCCAGGCCAAGCCGTCGGACGGGGCGACGCAGAACAGCGGGCTTCCGGAGGCTTCCGCACTCCGGGGCCGGAAGCGCAACACCGGCGCCAGGGCGACCGCCGCCGGATCGGTGTGGGTCGCCCGTTCCGACGCGGGCGGGCTCGCCGGCACCGGGATGCTGTCGGCCCGGTCCGCCGGCTCGGCGCGTTCGCGTGCCGGTCGGTGATGCCGGGGAGTGGCGCGGGTGTCCGCGCCCGAGGCGGGATCGTCTCGGGCGCCGCGTGCGGGTGTCGGCGAGTGACGCACCGGCGCGGCGGACGGAGCGCTCCGGCCGACGAACTCCGCTGCGGCACAACCGATCCCCAGGCCGGCTCCGGCCGGCCGAGCGGGGCGCGGATCGGGGATGACGGGAGAATCACGCACGCCGACCTCGCTCTCCTCGGGCAGCGGGGAACCCGGCGGCGGCCCCCGTCACCGATGGTACGCCGCCGGAATCGGGTGGCCCGGAACCCTTTCCCGGCCGCTACCAGGCGGGCGCGGGCAGGGTGTGGGTGCCCGCCCGCAGGGCCTCGATCAGCTCCTGATAGTCGTGGGCCAGGGCGTCGAGCCGGCGCCATTCGGCGTAGAAGAACTCGTCCGGGACCGCGAAGACCGCCTCGGACAGGGCGGCGAGCCGGTCGACCAGGCTGCCCACCGATTCGCTGCTCACCTGGGCCCAACACGCGGGAACCGGCGTGGCCAGCACCGCCCAGCGGTCGATGGTGCGGACCAGATGCGCACGGCGGCGGTCGACTTCGGCCGCCGCGACGACGGGACCGCGTTCGCGGCGGCGGTGCAACGCCACCAGTTCGGCGGCCGCCGTCAGCATCGGATGACCGTCGTGGGGCAGGCCGCGCAGAGCGGCCAGCACCGCGTCCCGATCCGGTAGCGGGGAGCCGTCAACCATGGCGGCCCTCCCCCGTACGGCAACCGGCCACAGCACAGAAAACCTTCATCGCCCGACCTTCCTGCTCCGGCACCGGCCGCCACGGAGGTGACGGACGATGACACCGGCAAACTTCCCGTCACCACTGTCCCGCACTCGGGCCCGGGAAGGAACAGGCGGCGCGCGGACATCCGAGATGTCCGCTACGCCGCCCGTGTCCGGTGTGGGCGTTCCTACTTCAGGCGCAGGCTGCCGAACCGGCCGCCGCGACCGTTGTCGGGGCCTGCGGTGAAGTAGAGCGCGTTCGCGTCGCCGAGCGTGTCGCCGTCGCCGAACACCAGCGCGTGCAGGCCGGCGATCTCGATCGCCTTCGCGTCGCCGTCGCGCAGGTAGTCGGTGAACTTGCCGGTGGTGTCGTCGTAGGCGAGCACCCGGCCGAGCCCGGCGGAGTTACCGACCAGCAGCTTGCCCGACAGCACACCGAAATTCGACGGCGCGATGGTCACGCCCCACGGCGCGTTCAGGCGGCCGTCGTCGTCGAGGATGCGCACCAGCTTGCCCGCGGCGTCGAATTCGACCACCTTGCCGCGATCGGGCTTGCCGCCCGCGGCCTGTTCGCCCTTGGCGTCGAGCGCGACCTCGGCGCCCTTGGCGAACTTCTTCGCGTCCTTGGGATCCTTGCCGCTGATCGCGTAGGTCACGAAGACCCGGCCGCCGATCGTGGTGACGTTGAACGGCACCGGATCGCCGGGCACGGCCTTGCGGCCCTTCTCCGGCGCGGTCACGTCGAGCACCTCACCGGTGGCGAACGGGTTGGCGAACCCGGTGGTGGCCACCGGCTGCCAGAACTTGTCGAAGGTCCGCAGCTGCGGGTTCTCCCCGAAGTCGGCCGCCAGCAGGCGATCTCCGGACGGGGCGACGGCCAGCCCGGTGAACGACATGCCGGCCGCGGATCCGTCGAAGACCTGCACCGCCGGGCCGTCGCGGCGCACCGTGGCGCCGTCGGGCGCCAGCTCGGTCCACGCCGCCAGCCGACCGGAGTCGGTGGCGAACACGACCCGCGCCGAACCGGTCAGCGGCAGCACGAAACCGTCGTCGAAGGTGACCGGCTGGTCGCGCACCACGAACACGTCGGAATTCACCGGGGCGCCGTTGAAGACCGCGCCGGTGGTCTTGCCGATGCTCTTGTCGCCGGGATCGGCGTCCGCGCCGGGCACCACGACGGTTTTCAGGCCGTCCTGCGAGAGTTTCTGCAATTTCGGGTCCGACGACGAATGCACGTCGCCGAGGAACTGGAAGGACTTCCCGCCCGCACCGACCCAGAAATGCCCACCGGCACCCTTCGGGCGATCCACCAGACCCCACGCGTTCACCAGGTCGGCCTGGGTGAACTGGGCGTGCGCGGCGTCGGAATTCGCGGCCAGAATCGTCTGGCTGTACCGATTACCGTCGATGGCGGCGGGTTCGGCGCCCGTCCCGGAATCCGAACAGGCGGCGGCCATGACCAGTGCGGCGCCGAACACCGCGGACCGCACCAGCCCGGCGCGAAACCCACGGGCGGGCCTCACATGTCCCAACACGTCTACTCCTTTGCGGCTCGCCGCACCTCGGGCGGCGGCGAGGCACACCCTATCGCGGGAAGGTCGTCGGGCGCGCCGGTAACGTCGGCCGCGGGCGACCGGGCCGAGGGCGGTGCGCCGGGCGCCCGCGCGTAGGCTGTCGCGCGTGGCCGAAACCGCGGAAACCACCACCCCCGTCCCGCTGCATCCCGACATCGCGGCGCTCGCCCCGCTGCTCGGCCGCTGGCGCGGCCGTGGCCACGGGGAATACCCGACCATCGCGCCGTTCGACTATCTGGAGGAGATCTCCTTCGGGCACCTCGGCCGCCCCTTCCTGACCTACCGGCAACGCACCCGCGCGGCCGACGACGGCCGCGGCCTGCACGCCGAGACCGGCTACCTGCGCAGCCCCGCGCCCGGCCGCGTGGAACTGATCCTGGCCCACCCGACCGGGATCACCGAGATCTGCGAGGGCACCGTCACCGAGACCACCGACGGAGTCCGGCTCGAACTGAACTCGACGAACATCGGGCTGTCCGGTTCGGCGAAATCGGTGACCGGGCTCGGCCGCTCCTTCCACGTCACGGGAGACACCGTCGACTACACCCTGCGGATGGCCGCGGTCGGCGAATCCCTGCAGCACCATCTGGCCGCCACGCTGCAGCGGATCTGATCGGGATCCGAAAAGCAACGATTCCGTGTCGCTGGTCACCAGCGGCTTGTTCCGCGCGCCGTTTCCGCCCTACGGTGCATTCGTCAGCTACTTTCCAGTAATGGCCATACGGCGTACAGAACGGAAAGGGTAACGCCGCTCGATCCACCGCACGACGTTCCGCCCGGGCGTGAGGGAGACGAATCATGAAGCGTTCCACAATGTTTCTGACCATCGGAGCGATGATTTTCGGCGGCGCCGCCACCATCGACGCGCTCGACCGCGCCCATCCCGCGGACCCGGCCGGACCCACCACGGGCTACGAGATCCAGCACGAGGCCGCCACCGAGCACGCCACCGACACCTCCCTCGCCGTCGTGCGCGGCCTGCTCGCCCCCGTCGACATCGCCTCCTTCGCGGCCGCGGCCGCCGCCCGCTGACGACTCAGTAGCCGGGCGGCAGCGCCGCGAACATGTCCCGGGTGACCGCCACCGCGTTGTCGGAGCTGCCGCCCTTGACCAGCAGGGTCGCGAAGGCGATGTCGCCCCGGTAGCCGACGAACCACGAGTGCGACCCGCCCTCGACCTCGGCCTCGCCGGTCTTGCCGTACACCTCGCCCTGGTCCCGGATCCGTTCGGCGGTACCGCCGGTCACCACCAGGCGCATCATCGCGCGCAGGCCGTCCACCACGGCGGGATCGATCGGCGGACGCTCCCCCTTCACCACGGTCGGCCGCCCCTCGATGAGATAGGGCACCGGCGAGGAGCCGTGCGCGACCGTCGCCGCCATCACCGCCATGGCGAACGGGCTGGCCAGTACCCGCCCCTGGCCGATGCCGTCCTCGCTGCGCTGGACGAGGTCCTCGGCCGGCGGCACCGAGCCGCCGAAGGTCGGCAGACCGTCGACGGTGTAGTCCTGGCCGACGCCGAGGCGCGCGGCGGCCTCGGGCAGGGCGGTGCCGGACAGCCCGCTGGCCAGCTTGGCGAAGGTGGTGTTGCAGGAGCGCTCGTAGGCGTTGGCCATCGGGACGCTGCCGATGGTGAACAGCTCGTAGTTGGGGATGGTGCGTTCCCCGATCGTGATCCGGCTCGGACACGGCAGCACCGTGTCGGGGGTGACCGTCCCGGCGGCCATGGCGGCCGAGGCGGTGACCGTCTTGAAGATCGAACCCGGCGGGTACTGGCCCATGGTCGCGACCGGACCGTCGCGATCGGCCGCCGCGTTCTGGGCGACGGCCAGGATCGCGCCCGTCGACGGGCGCAGCGCCACCAGCATGGTCTGCTCGGTGCGCAGGTCGACCGCGTGCTGGGCGGCGTTCTGCACGAATCGGTCGATGCTGAGGGAGAACGACGGCGCCGGCTGAGCCGGCACCTCGTGCAGCACGTCGGTGTCGGCGCCGTCGGCGTTGCGGGTCACCACCGACCAGCCCGCCTTGCCGTCGACCTCGGCGATCACCGACTTGCGCACCTGGCTCAGCAGGTCCGGCGCGAAGTGGCGATCGGTGGCGACCAGGTCCCACTCCTGGGTGACCGTCACCCCCGGCAGGCCGATCAGCTCGCCCCCGACCTCGTTCCACTCCCCCTCGGTCAGCCGCACGACGGTGACGGGTCCCGAGGCGCGGCGGGCGGCGGCGAGCACGGCCGGACCGGTGAGGGTCTTGTCGACGCGGACCAGGCTCGCGCCGAGCGCGTCGGCGGTCCGGGCCGGGTCCTGGGCGGCGCCCGCGTCGAAGATCACCCGCGACACCTTGCCGGGGACCAGCACGTCACCGCCCGCGGACTCGTTGACCCGCGCGCGCGGCGCGGGCGCGGCCCGCAGCTCCATGGTCTGGGTGTCGCCGAGCTTGGGGTGCAGGTCCGAGGCGGTCCAACGGACCTGCCACGCCCCGCCGGTGCGGCCCATCTGCAGTTCGCCGCTGTAGGTCCACACGCGGTTCTTCGGCAGCGTCCACTCGTAGGTGTAGTCGACGGTGGCGGTGTCACCGCTGACCCGCGCGTCCCCGATCCGGACCGACAGCTTCTCCGCCTGCAGCTCCGCCCACGCCGAATCCAGTGCGGGCCGGGCCCGTTCGGGCTGGGTGGTCAGCGCGGCGGCCGCGGCCGTGTCGTGCGCGGCCAGGGCACGCGCGAACGCGTCGGCGGCGGGGACCGGCCCCTGGGCGCCGGACGAACAGGCGGTCGCCGCGACGGCGAGAACAGCGACCGCGAAACTGGTGAGCATCGGTGTCCTCATCGGTCCCGATGGTAGCCCCGGCCGCCGACGTGTCGCGGCGCCCAACACGCCGGGACGGCGCGAATTCCGCCCGGGGACGGCTCAATCCACCAGCACGGTGGCGAAGGTGGCGATCTGGCGGAAGCCGATGCGGTGATAGGCGCGGCGGGCGACGGAGTTGTAGTCGTTGACGTACAGGCTGGCCGTACGGCCGGTCGCCACAACCGCATTGGCGACGGTGGCCGTGCCCGCCGTGCCCAGACCGTTGCCGCGGTGGTCGGGATGCACCCAGACGCCCTGGATCTGGCCGGTGCGCCGCGACAGGGCACCGATCTCGGACTTGTAGACCACCTCGCCGTCCTCGAAACGCGCCCAGGCGCGGCCGGATTCGATCAGGCTGCGGATCCGCCGCCGGTAGCCACGCCCGCCGTCGCCCGCCCGCGGGTCGATGCCGACCTCCTCGATGAACATGGCGATAGCGGCCGAGAGGTAGCGATCGATCTCGTCGAGCCGGACCCGGCGCACGGCGCCGTCGGAGGCGGTCACGGCGGGCCGGTCGAGGGCGAGCAGCGGCTGGTCGGCGCGCAGGTCGCGCGGGGTGCCCCAGGCGGGGGCGAGCATCTCCCACAGCGGCAGCGCCAGCTCCCGGCGGCCGACGACCGAGGAGCACACGCGCGGCCAGCGGCGGGCCCGGTCGGCGAAGGCGCGCAGGTCGTCCAGGTCACCGTGCAAGGGGACCAGGTTCGCGCCGGAGAAACAGAGGGAGTCGGCGGGGGCGCCGCGGCTCCAGAGTTCGCCGAGCCCGACCCGGGCGTCGAGACCGAACTCCTGGACCCGGGCCGCGATCATGCACGAGGCCACCGGATCGGTATCCAGCGCTTTCAGGACCTGAGCCAACTCGCGCACCGGCACGGGGCGCGCGGGGCCGGTCTTGGACCGTCGCGTCGGCTCCAGCAGACTCCGCACGCCTCCAGCCTGCCACGAAACCCCGCCGGGTGGTACGAGTCGGCGAAAACGTGACCGGGACCCGGTCAGCCGACGGTGACGACCGGCGCTCCGCCGCCGCTCTGCTCGCCCATCTCCTCGGCGATGCGCAGCGCCTCCTCGATGAGGGTCTCCACGATCCGCGCCTCCGGCACGGTCTTGACGACCTCGCCCTTGACGAAGATCTGGCCCTTGCCGTTGCCGGACGCGACGCCGAGGTCGGCCTCGCGGGCCTCGCCCGGCCCGTTGACGACGCAGCCCATGACCGCGACGCGCAGCGGCACCTCGAGGCCCTCCAGCCCGGCGCTCACCTCGTTGGCCAAGGTGTACACGTCGACCTGGGCGCGGCCGCACGACGGGCAGGACACGATCTCGAGCTTGCGCGGCCGCAGGTTCAGCGACTGCAGGATCTGGCCGCCGACCTTCACCTCCTCGGCGGGCGGCGCCGAGAGCGAGACGCGGATGGTGTCGCCGATGCCCTCGCTCAGCAGCGCGCCGAAGGCGACCGCCGACTTGATCGTGCCCTGGAAGGCGGGGCCCGCCTCGGTCACGCCGAGGTGCAGCGGGTAGTCGCACTGCGCGGCGAGCTGGCGGTAGGCCTCGACCATGACCACCGGGTCGTTGTGCTTGACCGAGATCTTGATGTCGCCGAAGCCGTGCTCCTCGAACAGCCCGGCCTCCCACAGCGCCGACTCCACCAGCGCCTCGGGGGTGGCCTTGCCGTACTTCTCCATCATCCGCTTGTCCAGCGAACCGGCGTTGACGCCGATGCGGATGGGGATGCCCGCGTCGCCGGCCGCCTTGGCGACCTCTTTGACGCGCCCGTCGAACTCCTTGATGTTGCCGGGGTTCACCCGCACCGCGGCGCAGCCCGCGTCGATCGCGGCGAAGATGTAGCGCGGCTGGAAGTGGATGTCGGCGATGACCGGGATCTGCGACTTGCGCGCGATGGTGGCCAGCGCGTCCGCGTCCTCCTGGCGCGGACAGGCCACCCGCACGATGTCGCAGCCCGAGGCGGTGAGCTCGGCGATCTGCTGCAGGGTGGCGTTGACGTCGTGGGTCCTGGTGGTGGTCATCGACTGCACCGACACCGGGTGGTCGCTGCCGACGCCGACCGAGCCGACCATCAGCTGCCGGGTCTTGCGCCGCGGTGCGAGGACAGCGGCGGGGGCGGCGGGCATCCCCAATCCGATTGTGCTGGTCACTGTCGGCTGCCTACTTTCTGCGCGAATGATCGATCGACCTGGCCGTTCGTCTTCCGAGCTTAGTCGCGCCGCGCCGGCGCGCACCCTGTGAGGACGGCTACTCGGGCGTAACCGGCACCGCCGCGACCCGAGCCTGGCACGCGATCGCGGACGACGGTCAGGGCAGGCGGATCGGGTTGACGATGTCGGCGGCCAGGGTGAGCAGCATGTAGGCGCCGCCGATGACCACGACCACGTAGGTGACCGGCAGCAGCTTGAGGTAGTCGACCGGCCCGGCGGGCAGCTTGCCGCGCCAGCCGCGCACCGTGTCGCGCACCTTCTCGTAGAGCACGACCGCGATGTGACCGCCGTCCAGCGGCAGCAGCGGCAGCAGGTTGAAGGCGCCGAGGAAGAAGTTCAGGCTGGCCAGCACCATGATGAACACGCCCCACAGGCCGCGCTCGGCGGTCTCGCCGCCGATGCGGCTCGCGCCGTAGACGCTGACCGGCGTCTCCGGGTCGCGCTCGCCGCCGGTGACCGCGGTCCACAGCGCCGACACCTTCTGCGGCATCTGCGCCAGCGACTTCACCGTCTGGACGAACATCTCCCCGGTGAACGACGCCGCGGCGGGCACCGCGGCGATCGGGCCGTACTTCTCCGGCGGGTAGAAGTCGGGGCCGACACCGACCGCGCCGACCTCCTTGCTTGTGCCGTCCTTGGCGTAGCGCACGACCCGCTCCGGGGTCACCGACACGGTGGTCGTCGTGCCGTCGCGTCGGACGGTGTAGGTGAACGGGCCGGTCTGCTTCTGGGTCTCGGCCTGGAACTGCTCCCAGGTGGTGACCGGCACGCCGGCGACGGCGGTCACGATGTCGCCGCGCCGGAGCCCGGCCCGCTGGGCGGGGCCGTCACCCGCGCAGTCGCGCAGGGTGCGGTCGGGGTTCTGCGCCGCGACGCAGCTCATGGTGCCCAGCTGGGTGGCGGGCGGCTGGTCGAGGTGCGGCAGGCCCCAGCCGATCGCCAGCACCACCAGCAGCACGAAGCCGAGCGCGAAGTTCATCAGGATGCCGCCGAACATGACAAGCAGCCGCTTCCACGTGGCCTGCCGGTACATGGCGCGGTCGACGTCCTCGGGGTCGATCTCGTCGAGCGCGGTCATACCCGCGATGTCGCAGAAGCCGCCCAGCGGCAGCGCCTTGAGACCGTATTCGGTCTCGCCGCGGCGGAACGAGAAGACCTTGGGGCCGAACCCGATGAAGTACCGCCGCACTTTCATCCCGGTGGCCTGCGCGGCCCACATGTGCCCACACTCGTGCAACGCGACCGAAATCGTGATGCCCAGTGCGAACAGCACAAAGCCCAACGCGTAAACCATGTGTTCCCTTTGCTCGTCGGCGGCAGCGGTCAGCTCGCGATGATCTCGGTGGCGTGGTGCCGGGCCCAGCTGTCGGCCGCGAGGACATCGTCCAGGGTATCGGGCTCGGCGTGCCAGCGGTCGGCGGCTTCGACCACACGGCCCACGGTGCGCACGATATCGGGGAATCGGAGGGCGCCGTCGAGGAACGCCTGGACCGCCACCTCGTTGGCCGCGTTGTAGACCGCGGTCACGCTGCCGCCCGCCTCGCCCGCCTGCCTGGCCAGCCGGACGGCGGGGAAGACCTCGTCGTCGACCGGCTCGAAGGTCCAGGTCTGCGCGGTGGTGAAATCGCAGGCCGCGGCCGCGCCGGGCACCCGGTCCGGCCAGGCCAGGGCCAGCGCGATCGGCAACCGCATGTCCGGCGGGCTGGCCTGGGCCAGGGTCGAACCGTCGGTGAAGGTCACCATGGAATGCACGATCGACTGCGGGTGCACGGTGACATCGATGCGGTCGTAGGGGATGCCGAACAGCAGGTGGGTCTCGATGAGTTCCAGGCCCTTGTTCACCAGCGAGGCCGAGTTGAGGGTGTTCATCGGGCCCATGGACCAGGTCGGATGCGCCTTCGCCTCGCGCGGGTTCACCGACTCCAGCATCTCGGTGGTCCACCCACGGAACGGGCCACCCGAGGCGGTCAGCACCAGCCGGTCGACCTCCTCGGCCCGGCCGCCGCGCAGGCACTGGGCCAGGGCGGAGTGCTCGGAGTCCACCGGGACGATCTGTCCCGGCGCGGCGGCGCGCGTCACCAGCGACCCGCCCGCGACGAGGGACTCCTTGTTCGCCAGCGCCAGCCGGGTGCCGGACTCGAGGGTGGCCAGGGTCGGTTCCAGTCCCAGCGAACCGACCAGGGCGTTGAGGACGACGTCGGCCTCGGTGCGGCGCACGAGTTCGGTGACGGCCGCGGCGCCCGCCAGCTCGACCCCGAGCGCGGCCGCGGCGGCCGGGTCGGCCACGGCGACGTTGCGGGTGCCGGTGGCCTCGATCTGGGCGGCGAGCAGCGCGGTGTTGCCGCCCCGGGCGGCCAGACCGACGATCTCGAAGCGGTCCGGGTCGGCCGCGACGACCTCGAGGGCCTGCGTTCCGATCGATCCGGTACTGCCGAGGAGCAGCACCTTCACCTTCTCGCCCGGGCCTGCCGGGAGAGGTTCACGCGACGATGCGGGATGGGACACGGGCCCATTGTGGCAGGGCTGCTGGCTACGACGCACAGTCGTATGCCACGATAGGCGCAGCAATTACCGCAAGCACGAGCCTAAGGAGCGATCGTGGCCGCCACGGAACTCGCACCCGCCACCAGCGCCGTCGTCACCAAAGTCGACCCGGCCGAGGTGCCCTCCGCCGCGTTCGGCTGGAGCGGTGAGTCGCCGAAGACGTTCAAGATCGCCGGCTGGGTCACCGTGGTCGCGCTGCTCGCCATGCTGTTCGGTAACCACCACGGCCACGTCGAGGACATCTTCCTGGTCGGTACCGCGGGCCTCATCGCGCTGATCCTGGTCCTGGACACCGTCACCAAGCGGATCCCCCGCTAGCCCGGTCCCCGACGCCTGCGGCCCTCTCCGGGTCCGCGGGCGTCGTCGTGTCCGGGGCCGGTCAGCGCCTGCCGCGACCGCCCGATCGTCCTCTCGGCTGCTTGCCGCGCTGCGGCGCGGCCTTCTTCGTCGCCGTGCGCCCGCCGCCCTTCTTCCCGCCGGCCTTGGCGCGCGGTGCCGTGGCCCGGTCGGCGGCCCGGTCCGCGCTGCCGCGCGAGCTGTTGGCCGAACGGCCGCGCACGATGCCGACGAACTCCTCGACCAGTTCCGGGTCGGCCGTGCCCCCGGTGGCCCAGGCCAGCGCGATCTCGGTGTCGGGAACGCCGATCCTGGTGCGATACACCAGGTCCCGCCGGTGGTGCAGCCGGGCGATCGACATCGGGACGACCACCGCCCCGCCGATCGCGGCGACCAGGGCCAGCGTGTCGGCCGCCCGGTCGAGATCGCCGGTGGGCTGGACGATCTCGCCGTCGAGATCGGCGTCGGTGACCTCGGTCAGCAGCGACAGCTCGTCCTCCTTGCGCACCACCGCGACCGGCGTCTCCCGGTACAGCGAGATCGCGTGCAGGCCCTCGCGGTCGATCGGCAGGCGCACGAAGCAGACGTCGACCCGGCCCTCGCGCAGCGCGCTCTCCTGCTCGGCCTGGGAGACCCCGACGACCTCGAGCGGGTGCCCGGGCAGACGCTCGGCCCAGATGCGCGACCACTTGGCGACGGTGACCCCCGGGACGAAACCGACCCGCAGGCTCGCGGGCGCCTCGGGCACCACCTCCTGCGCGGCCCTGGCCTCGGCGGCCAGCCGGGCCCGGGCGTAGTCGAGCAGCGCGCTCCCGTCGTCGGTGAGCCGGGTCGGGGACGCGCCGGGCACGAAAACCCTGGTGCCGAGCTCGTTCTCGAGGTCGATGACGGTGCGGCTCAGGCTCTGCCGGGCGATGTGCAGGGCCTTGGCGGCGCGGGCGAAGTGCAACTCCTCCCCGACGGCGACGAAGCGGCGCAGCACGGCGCTGTCGACGGTGTCGGCGGCGGTGGGATCGAAGTCGCTCATTCGGTCCAGGATAGGCGGCCACACCGACGGGGCCGCGCGGGCGTCAGCCGAGATTGGCGAGGACCGCGAGCAGGACGAGCAGCGCCGCCAGGCCGAAGACGATCCCGAAGGCGACCAGCAGCGGCGTGGCGCCGCTGCCCGCGGGCCGGTGCGGCGGCCGGACCGGCCGCA
>NZ_BAGK01000169.1 GCF_000308795.1 Nocardia thailandica NBRC 100428
ACGCGGACCGGGCGCGGCCGGACGCGCGGCGGGCTGCTGCTGGGACGCGGCCGGAGCCGCGGGGGCCGGCTTGGCGGCCGGGGTCGCCGGCTTGGGCGCCTCGGCGGCCGGAGCGACCGGCTCCGGCGCGGCCGGACGGGCCGCCGGGCCGGGGGTCGGCCGGGGACCGGGACGCGGGCCCGCGCCGGGGGCGCCGGGCTTGGCGCCCGGACGGGCGGCGGACGGACCGGGCTTGGCCGAGGACTTCGCCTCGGACGCGGGTGCGGACTTCGCCGCCAGGGATTCGCGCAGACGACGGGCGACCGGTGCTTCCACCGTCGACGACGCCGACTTCACGAACTCGCCTTGCTCCTTGAGCTTGGCGAGTAGTTCTTTGCTCGTGACACCGAGTTCTTTGGCCAACTCGTGCACGCGGGCCTTGCCTGCCACTGCTCTCCTCACTGAGAGGCCGAGCAGTGCCACCGTTTCAGGGGACGGCGGCCCGCACGACCTCGGGTTATCTCCGATGGACGTTCATCGACGGTGCTTCACGGTGTGCTCATGAGTGCTCGTGCCTGTTCTCGAGGTACTGCTCCAGGGCTGAGATATCCAGATGTCCGGACACTCGTAGGGCTCTGCCGAATGCTCGGCGCCGTTCTGCGGCGCGCACACAGGCCGAGACGGGGTGCAGCCAGGCACCCCGTCCGGGAAGTCTGCGCCGCGGGTCGGGCACGACGGCAGAGCCTCGCGCGACGATCCGCAACAGTTCGGCAGACGGCTCTCGTTCGCGGCATCCGATACAGGTCCGGATGGGCTGCGAGCGCCGTTCCGGTAACCACTCTACCGGTGACCCGGCCATAACACCGAACCCCTCCCCCGTCGAAGTTACGAACATGTCATCCGCGCTGCGCCTCCGAGCGCACCGAGCCGCCCGCTTCCGGGGCCGCGTCGCTGCGGATATCGATCCGCCAGCCGGTCAGGCGGGCCGCCAGCCGGGCGTTCTGGCCTTCCTTGCCGATCGCCAGCGAGAGCTGGAAGTCGGGCACGATGACCCGCGCCGCCCGCGCGTCGGGGTCGACGACCGTGACCGAGACCACCTTCGAGGGCGAGAGCGCATTGCCGACGAAGGTCGCGGGATCCTCGGCGTAGTCGATGATATCGATCTTCTCGCCGGCCAGCTCGCTCATGACGTTGCGCACGCGCTGACCCATCGGGCCGATGCACGCGCCCTTGGCGTTGACCCCGGGCACGGTCGAGCGCACGGCGATCTTGGACCGGTGCCCGGCCTCGCGGGCGACCGCCACGATCTCCACCGAGCCGTCGGCGATCTCGGGGACCTCGAGAGCGAACAGCCGGCGAACGAGGTTGGGGTGGGTGCGCGAGAGCGTGATCTGCGGGCCGCGCGGGCCACGGGAGACGCCGACGACATAACACTTGATGCGGTCGCCGTGCTCGTAGGTCTCGCCGGGCACCTGCTCGGCGGGCGGGATGAGGCCCTCGGCCCCGTTGATCTCGCTGCCGATGCGCACGACCACCGTCCCGCGGGCGTTGGCGCGCGCGTCGCGCTGCACGACGCCGCCGACGATGTCGCCCTCGTGGGTGGCGAACTCGCCGAAGGACTTCTCGTTCTCGGCGTCGCGCAGCCGCTGCAGGACGACCTGGCGGGCGGTGGTCGCGGCGATGCGGCCGAAACCCTCGGGGGTGTCGTCCCATTCGGAGACGACGTTGCCGTCGGTGTCGAGCTCGATCGCCATCACCCGGACGACGCCGGTCTTCTGGTCGATGTCGATGCGCGCGTGCGGCTGATGGCCCTCCGTGTGCCGGTAGGCGGTGAGCAGCGCGGACTCGATGGCGGCGATGACGGTCTCGATCGAGATGCCCTTGTCGGCGACGATCGCCCGCAGCGCTTCGATTTCGATGTTCATTCGGAATCCTTTCCGGTGATGTCTGCGGGTTCTTCGCCGGGGGTCGGCCTGCCGGCGGCGATGCCGCCCGCCAGTGCCAGTTCGGCGGCGCCGGGGGTGGAGAACTCGACCTGGACCACCGCCCTGCCGATGTCGGCCAGCGGGACGGTGACCCGGTGCGGCTTGTTCTTGCCCCCGAGGACCAGCGCGATCTCGGCGTCGCCGAGCGCGCCGACGCGGGCCTCGAACTCCTTCTTGCCCTCGACGGGCTCGGCGCCCTCGCGCAGCTGCACCCGGACCTTGCGGCCCTGGGCGCGGCGCCAGTGCCGCTCGGCGGTCAGCGGCCGGTCGATGCCGGGCGTGGTGACCTCGAGCAGGTAGGGGGTGTCGCCGAAGTCGGCGGCGGCGTCCAGCGTTTCCGACAGGTCGTTGCTCAGGACGGCGATCGCGTCGAGGTCGGCCGGTCCGTCGGTATCGACGACGACCTGCAGCCGGGCCTGGGAGCCCGCGGAGGTGATCGCTACGCCCTCCAGGTCGAATCCCCGGTCTGCGACGAGTCCAGCTACTAGCTGGCTCACCCTCTCCTCGGTCGGCATCGGCATGGTGGGCGGCTCCTGGTTCAGTTGTGACGCGGTCGGAAATTTCTACGCCGATCCTCTAGCGTAACGCGCCACGAGAGTGTAAAGGACGACCGGACCCGGGCTGCACACCCCCGGCTCGTCCGGCGTTTCCGGGGGTGCCACGGGGCGGGAGCACCCCGCGGGATCTGGCACGATGGTCGGCGTGCCTTTCCGACACACCGTCTCGCGCGGCGCCGGTCCCGGTGTCCGCCGCCGCAGCTTCCTGACCCTGGCCGGCGCGAGCGCCGTCGGGGTCCCCACGCTCGTCCTGCTGTCCGGCTGCGCCGCCGACGACACCGTGCACGAACCGGATCCCCTTGCCGCACAGGAGGTCCTGGCCCGCGCCGACGCCGCCGCGGCCACCGCGGCCATCGCGGCGGCACCGCAGCTGCAGGCGGCCCTGGCGACCGTGGCCGCCGAACGCACCGCGCACGCCGACGCGCTGCGCGCCGAGATCGACCGCGCGGTCGGCGTTTACGGCGACGGCACCACCCCCGTGCACCGCACCGGCGAGGTCACCGTGCCGGGCCCCTCGGGCGCCCCGATCCCGGCCGCCCAGGCGCTGACACCGCCCGCGACGCCGCCGACCGTGCGTCAGCTGCGGGATCGGCTGGCCCGCTCGCAGCAGTCCGCCGCGGGCCTGGCGCGCACCCAGAGCGGCTACCGCGCCGGGCTGCTGGCCTCGATCAGCGCGGCGTGCGCGACCCAGGCGGGGGTCCTGCTCGCGTGATGTCCCCGTCCTCCTCGCGCCCCCGCGGCGGGAGCCCTTCCGGAGGTTGCCGATGACCACCCAGACCGCGGCCCTGCAGACGGCGCTCGACACCGAGCACGCCGCCGTGTACTCCTACGGCGTCATCGCCGCCTACGCCAACAACGACCGCGCCCGCCTCGTCGCGGAGTTCTCCGCCGCGCACCGCGCCCGCCGGGACGCGACCGCCGACCTCCTGCGCGCCGGCGGCACCGAACCGGATGCCCCGGCCGCCGCCTATCCCCCGCCGTTCACCGTCGACGACCCCATCCCCGCCGCGAGACTGGCGGTGGCGGCCGAGACGGACTGCGCGGCCGCCTGGCGCGCCGTCGCCGAGCACGCCGAGACCGACGCCGTCCGCGGGATCGCCGTGGAGGCCCTCACCGAGACGGCCCTGCGGCGCGCCCGCTGGCAGGCCATCCTCGGCACGAACCCCGCGACGGTGCCCTTCCCCGGGCGGGTGTGAGCCGGGCTCGCCGACAGCACGCCGCGCCGACGGCGGTCCGTGCCGGTCGACGCGCGGGAAACCCTTGCGCCGCAACGAGAACCGGAAGACGGCCCTACGGACCGTCCGGGGCGGAGGGTGTCACCCCGGACGGCCGAGGAGATCAGGGCCGCATCGCGTAGGCGCCGTTGTGGGACTGCACCTGGGCCCAGACCCGGTCGAACCGGGCGGGGTCGGACGCGGGGGTGCGCAGCACGCTCACGGCCCAGTCGCGCTGGGCCCGGGTGGAGGAGGACTTGCCGAGCAGGGCGGTGGCCTGGGCGTTGAAGTCGCGGATCTGGAAGTCGAAGATCGCGTCGCGCACGTCGGGGTCGAGGCCGATGATGCGCGCCTGTTCCAGGATGAGCTGGCCGTAGACGACCAGCGAGAACAGGTGGCCCAGCGTCAGCATGAAGTCGAGGTCCTTCTGCTGCGCGGCGTCGGGGGCCGCGGTGGCCAGCAGGGTGCGCAGGGCCTGGGCCTGCTCGAAGAAGGTGGCCACGTCGGCCGACTCGGCCGCGGCGGCCGCGTAGGGCACGGTCCAGTCGGCGAACCGCACCTTGCTCGCGCCGCGCGCCGGGCCCTGCGCCCAGAAGAAGGAGTCGTCGGCGGCGTCGAGGCGGGTGCCGATCTCCGGGTACTCCGCCGGGTCGAACAGGTAGTTCGGCATGAACTTGAGGATCTGGCCGACGTTGACGTGCACGGTGCCCTCGAGCCGGGGCAGGTGGTTGATCAACCGGGTGACCTGCGCGAAGTAGGTCGCCTTCTCGAAGCCCTTGGCGGCCATGACATCCAGCAGCAGGGTCATCACGACCTCGCCCTCGGAGGTGACCTTGGACTTGGTCATCGGGTTGAACAGCAGGTACCGGCGGTCCTCGAGCGAGGCGCTGCGGAAGTAGTCCACGGCGCGGTCGCTGAACAGCTTCATCGCGACCATGCGGGCGTAGGCGTCGACGAAGTTGCGGCGCACGTGGGTGAACTCGGTCACCTTGTTGCCGTAGAGGATCCGGTTGTCGGCGTGGGTGATGGCCTCGTAGAAGGCGTGTTCGACCATGCCGATGCCGCCGCTGCACAGGTTGAACTTGCCGACGTTGACGGTGTTCAGCGCCGCGGAGAACGCCTCGGGACCCTCGTGCAGAATGTCGGCCGCGCGCACGGGGTAGTCCTCGAGCCGGAAGTGGCTGACATACATCTGGCCGTGGATGACCGATTCGACGAGGTGGTAGTTCTCGTGCCGGGAGTCCGCGGCGAACCAGATGTAGCCGTCGGGTCCCTCGACGTCGGCGCGGCGGGAGAACACCGAGACCATCGAGGCCACGTTGCCGTTGCCGATGTAGTACTTCTCGCCGGAGGCCCGGTAGAGGATGCCCGCCTCGGCGTCGGCGCTGCCGGGTTCGACCGGGGTCAGGACGAGGTCGGTGTTGTAGATGTCGGCGCCGTGCTCGCGCTCCGACAGCGCGAAGGCCATGACCTCGCCGGCGTCGAGGTCGGCGGCGGCCTTGCGCTTGGCCTCCTCGTTGGCGGACTGCCAGATCGGGCCGAGGCCGAGGATGGTCACCTGTTCGGCGTACCAGTAGGCCAGGCCGTAGAAGCCGAAGATCTCCGACAGCGCCGCGTTGCGGGCGGTGTCCCAGCGCTTGTTCTCGTCGCCGTCGGCGTAGGCGGCCGGGGTGAGGAAGGTCGCGAACAGCTTCTCCTTCTTGACGAATTCGAGGAATTCCGCGGTCCACACCGCCTCCCGGTCCTCGGCCAGCAGCTGGGCCTTGCCCTTGCCCTCGAAGAAGGCGATGGTGGCCTTCAGCAGCCGCTGCGTCTCGGCGTCGAAGTGCCGGGGGTCGTAGGTGGCGGGGTTGAACAGCAGACTCTGCGGACTCGTCATGGGAGACAAAGCTACCAGCGCGTAGCCCCATCCCGTACGCATCCGTATGCCTTCTACCTGCAGCTTTCCCCTACGTAGCCGTAGGTTGCCCGGTCACGGACGCGGCACGGGCCGCGCACGTTCGCGTGCGCGGCCCGTGGACGACCCGGCGGCCTCAGCCGCGCAGGCGCGCGAGCACGGCGGCCGCGGCGCCGACGGCCGGGATCTCCTCGGCCTCGCCGGTGAAGCGGTTGCGCAGCTCGACGGTGCCCTCGGCCCAGCCGCGGCCGATCACCAGGATCCACGGCATGCCGAGCAGCTCGGCGTCCTTGAACTTCACGCCCGGCGAGGCGGTGCGGTCGTCGAAGAGGACCTCGAGACCGGCCGCGTCGAGATCGGCCACCACGGCCTCGGCACCGTCGCGGGCCGCGCCGTCCTTGTTCGCGATGACGACGTGGATGTCGTACGGGGCGATCTCGGCGGGCCAGCGCAGCCCCTTCTCGTCGTGCTGCTGCTCGGCCACCACCGCCATCAGGCGGGACACGCCGACGCCGTAGGAGCCCATGGTCAGGCGGACCGGCTTGCCGTTCTCGCCGAGCACGTCGACGTCGAAGGCGTCGGTGTACTTGCGGCCCAGCTGGAAGATGTGCCCGATCTCGATGCCGCGCGCCGCGACCAGCGGGCCCGCGCCGTCGGGCGAGGGATCACCGTCGCGGACCTCGGCGGCCTCGATGGTGCCGTCGGGGGTGAAGTCGCGGCCGACGACCAGCCCCACCACGTGCCTGCCGGGGCTGTCGGCGCCGGTGATCCAGGCCGAGCCCTCGCCGACGCGCGGGTCGACCAGGTAGCGGACGCCGTTGGCCTGCAGCGCCTTCGGGCCGATGTAGCCCTTGACGAGGAACGGGTTGGCGGCGAAGTCGGCCTCGGTGAGCAGTTCGACCTCGGCGGGCTCGAGGGACGCCTCGAGGCGCTTGTCGTCGACCTCGCGGTCGCCCGGGACGCCGATGCCGAGGATCTCGGTCTTGCCGTCCGGGTGGCGCAGTTTGACCATGACGTTCTTGAGGGTGTCCGCGGCGGTCGCGGTGCGGCCGAGCACGTTCTCGGCGTTGGCCCAGTCGACCAGCGTCGCGATGGTCGGGGTGTCGGGGGTGTCGTACTCGACGGCGGCGGGCTGCCCCTCGATCGGGATCGGCGCGGCGGCGGGGGTGACCACCGCTTCCACGTTGGCCGCGTAGCCGGACTCGAGGCAGGTGACGTAGGTGTCCTCGCCGACCGGGCTGGTGGCGAGGAACTCCTCGGACGCGCTGCCGCCCATGGCGCCGGAGGTGGCGGCCACGATGACGTACTCGACGCCGAGGCGGGAGAAGATCTTCTGGTAGGCGCCGCGGTGCGCGGCGTAGCTGGCCCGCAGGCCGTCGTCGTCGAGGTCGAAGGAGTAGGAGTCCTTCATCACGAACTCGCGACCGCGCAGGATGCCCGCACGGGGCCGCTCCTCGTCCCGGTACTTGGTCTGCACCTGGTACAGGGTGACCGGCAGGTCCTTGTAGGAGTTGTACTCGCCCTTGACGGTGAGCGCGAAGAGCTCCTCGTGGGTCGGGCCGAGCAGGTAGTCGCCGCCCTTGCGGTCCTGCAGGCGGAACAGCGCGTCGCCGTACTCGGTCCAGCGGTTGGTGGCCTCGTAGGGCTCGCGCGGCAGCAGCGCGGGCAGGGAGATCTCCTGCGCGCCGATGGCGTCCATCTCCTGGCGCACCACGTCCTCGATGCGGCGCAGCGTGCGCAGACCCAGCGGCAGCCACGAGTACACGCCCGGGGCGATGCGGCGGACGTAGCCGGCGCGGACCAGCAGTTTGTGGCTGGGCACCTCGGCGTCGGCGGGATCGTCACGCAGGGTGCGCAGGAACAGGCGGGAGAGGCGGGTGATCACGGTTGCACAGGGTAGTCGCTGGTCCGTAGCTCCTCGCAACGTGATTGCCCTTTGCGCGCACGCCGCGGCGGGCGGGCCGGGGCGCGGCGGTAGCGTTGTCGTCCGTGCTGGTGCTGCTGCCTCCCTCCGAAACCAAGTCCGACGGCGGATCGGGCGCGCCGCTCGACCTGTCCGCGCTGGCGATGCCGCAGCTCACGGCGGTGCGCGACAAGCTGGTCACGGTGCTGACCGACCTGGCGGGCGACCCCGACGCGAGCCGGAGCGCGCTGGGGCTCGGCAAGGGCGCCGAGGCGGAGATCGCCCGCAACGCGGCGCTGCGCACGTCGCCGACGCGGCCCGCGCTCGAGCGCTACACCGGCGTCCTCTACGACGCGCTGGACGCCGCGGGCTTCACCCGGGCCCAGCGCGCCAAGGCCTACGCGCGCCTCGGTATCGGGTCGGCCCTGTTCGGCGCGGTCCGCGCGAGCGACCCGATCCCGGCCTACCGGCTGTCCGGCGGCTCGAAACTGCCCGGGCTGCCGGCCCTCTCGGCGCTGTGGCGGGACGAGCTGCCCGCCGCCCTGGCGGCCGAGGCGGCCGGCGAGCTGGTTGTCGACCTGAGGTCGGGCACCTATCAGCAGCTCGGGCGCGTCCCCGGCGCCGTCACCGCCAACGTCCTCACCGAGCACCCCGACGGCTCGCGCACCGTGGTCAGCCACTTCAACAAGCACCACAAGGGCCTGCTCGCGCGCGCCCTCGTGCTCACCCGCGCCGAGCCGACCGACATCCGCGGCCTGGCCCGGGTCGCGAGCAAGGCGGGGCTGCGCGTCGAGATCGCCTCCCCCACCGAACTGCTCGTGCTCACCTGACCCCGCGCCGGCCGCTCACGAATTCGCCTCCCCCACCCGGCTTCTCGTTCCCGCGACGCGCCGGTCGAGACGGGACCGGTCGGTCCGGCGGTAACCGGATCGACAAGCTCGACACGTTGCCGAGCGCCGGTTCGCGCGCCCAGACTGGGGGGATGACGCCACCGTCACTGGAACTCCTCGACCGCTGGGTCGCCCTCGCCGGACCGGGCACGGAGGCGACCGGAACCGCCCTGCTGGCCCGCTACGCCGAACCCCACCGCCACTACCACACCCAGACCCACCTGGCCGTGATGCTCGGGGCGATCGACGAACTGGCCGCCGACGCCGACGACCCCGACGCCGTCCGCTACGCGGCGTTCTTCCACGACGCGATCTACGCGGTGGACCGGCCCGACAACGAGCGACGCAGCGCCGAGCTGGCCCGCGCCACGCTCCGATCCCTCGGCGCGGCCGCGGAACTCGTCGACGAGGTCGAACGCCTCGTCCTGCTCACCGTCACCCACGATCCGGCGCCCGGCGACCGCAACGGCGCGGTGCTCTGCGACGCGGACCTGGTCGTCCTCGGTGGCAGCCACGAGGACTACCTGGCCTACACGGTGGCGGTGCGCGCCGAATACGCCCACGTCCCCGACGACCTGTTCGGCCGGGGACGGGCGGCGGTGCTGCGCGGAATCGCCGGGCAGCCCAGCATCTTCCGCACCGCGCGCGCCCGCGAGCGCTACGAGGAGGCGGCCCGGGCGAACCTGGCCGCCGAACTGGCCGTCCTCACCGCCTGAGCCGCGCCGGTCGCGGCCCGGAGCGTGCCGGGCCGCGACCACTTCCGGCGCCCGCCGCCGCCACGGGGGCCGGAGACCGTCAGACCTCCGCCGCCGCGAGCGCCGCGCGCACCGCCTCGACGCCGGCGGGCTTGGCCGCGGGCGGCCAGTTGCCGTCGGCCACCGCGTACGGGTGCACATAGACCGGGGTGTCGCGCTGGGAGCGGCGGCTCTCGGCGAGGGTGCCGCCGTCGACCACGTCGTAGCCGAGGGCGTCGATCACCTCGGCGGCGGCCTTCTTCGCCTCGGCGTCGTCGCCGAAGATCGGCAGCGCGGACCGGTCCGCGGCGCCCGCGGGACGAGCGAGCTCGCCGAGGTTGGCGTAGACGATGTTGTTGAAGGCCTTGACCACCTTGGCCTCCGGCAGGTGGTGCTGGAGCAGCTGGCTGGTGGTCACCGTGTCGTTGTCGAGCTCGGGGAAGGCGCCGTCGCGGTCGGGGTAGTAGTTGTTGGTGTCGAAGACGACCTTGCCCGCGAGCGGCGCCACCGGTACGTCGCGATAGGCCTTGAGCGGGACGGTGACCACCACGTAGTCGCCCGCGGCCGCGGCCTCGGCGGGGGTCGCCGCGCGGGCGCGGGGGCCCAGTTCGGCCACCAGCTGGGTCAGGGTCTCCGGGCCCCGGGAGTTGCTCAGGACCACGTCGTAGCCGGCGTCCACCGCGAGCTTCGCCACGGTGGAGCCGATGTGTCCGCTGCCGATCAATCCGATTGTCGCCATGTGCGGGACAACCGGGCCGCCCGTGGCGTTGTTCCCGGCGCCGCGGATTCAGCTCTTCGCCGGGCTGACGAGCTGCAGGAGATTGCCGCAGGTGTCGTCGAGGACGGCGGTGATCACGGGCCCGGTGGCCATCGGCGCCTGGGTGAAGACGACGCCGAGGTCGGTGAGCCTGCGATGTTCGGCCTCCACGTCGTCGACGTGGAAGGCGATGACGGGGATGCCGTCGGCGCTGAGGGCCTTCTTGTAGGCCTGCGCGGCCGGGTGCTGGTCGGGTTCGAGCAGCAGCTGGGTGCCGTCCGGGTCGTCCTGGGAGACCAGGGTCAGCCAGTCGTACTGGCCGAGCGGGACGCGGTCCTTGAGCTGGAAGCCGAGCACGTCGGTGTAGAACGCGAACGCCTTCTCCTGCTCGTCGACGAAGACGCTGGTGACGCCGATGCGGATCATGAGTCCTCCTGCGGGATCGGCCATCGCGCCGCCACCGCGCGCAGCGGCGCGAAATCGGCGTGATGGAACTTGAACCTGCCTTCGCGGCGGGTGGTGACCAGACCCACGTCCTCGAGCACCCCCAGATGCTGGGTGATGGCCTGCCGGGACGAGCTGATGCCGTGCCTGCTCGCCAACCGGGCGCACAGCTCGAACAGCGTCTGCCCGTCCCGGTCGGCCAGCTCGTCCAGCACGGCCCGCCGCGTCGGATCGGCGAGGGCGCTGAACAGGTCGGTCACCCGTCCCAGCATAGGCAAGTATTGACTTGCCTGTCCAGCCGGCCCGGCCGCCGCGTGTCGGCGGCCGCTAGGACGAGCCCCGCCACCCCCAGCCGGTGCACGTGATGCAGCCCATCCCGCCCCATTCGAAGAGGGCGTCGGACAGCGCCGCGGAGCCGGTCGAGTTCAGCAGCGGCGCGAGCACGGCGGGCAGCCCCGCCGCCGAGTTGCTCACGCCCAGGTCACCCGACCCGCTCCCGGCCACCGCCGCCGGTTCCAGGGGCAGCCCCGGCGCCGCGCCCGCCGCGCCGCCGCCCAGCAGGGCGACGACGGCGCCCGCCGCCAGGCCGCCGATCACTACACGTCTCATCGTTCTCCTTCGTCCTCGCCCGACCCATGGAGAACGATGCCGTTCCCGGATGCCGGGCGCCAGACCACAGAACCCGGGGCGGCGCACCCGGGGGCGCGCAAGGATTGCGCGCACCGCGCGCCGGACGGAATCCCGGGCGGCGCAGCGGCGTTGGCACCGGAGGTGACCGATACCACGACGCTCTCCGACGAGCTGAAGTCCTACATCGACGACGAGAAGGCCTACGCCAGCGTGGCGACGCTGGGACCCAACGGGCACCCGCACCTGGTGGTGGTGTGGATCAAGCGCGAGGGCGAGGAACTGGTGTTCTCGACGACCGTCGAGCGCCAGCAGGCCAAGAACCTGGCCCGCGATCCCCGGATCACCGTGCTGGTGAACCCGCCGGACCGCCCGTTCCTCTACGCCGAGATCCGGGGCACGGCGACCCTGGTCCCCGACCCGGACCGCCTGCTGCCCGACGAGCTGTCGCGCAAGTACACCGGCCTGCCCTACGCCGAGTTCAACCCGGCCTCGGTGAACGACGCCGAGCGCGTCACCGTGCGGGTCACCCCGCGCAAGGTGGCCGGGCGTCTCTGATCAGGAGTTCTGGGCTTCCTCCTGCGCGTGCTGGGCCTGCGCCAGCTGCGCGGGAGTGAAGCGCAGGGTCACCGCCACGATCGCGGCCAGCACGGCCAGGCCCGAGCAGACCAGCAGCACCAGCGTGTACCCGCTGGTCAGCGCGTCGAGCTGGGGGCCGGTCATGTTCGACACCTTCTCGGTGGTGCTGCCGCCCATGGACAGGGTGCGCGAGGCGGCGATCGGGCTGAGCAGGCCGATGGCGATGGGGGTGGCCAGGTTCATGAACATCTGGCCGACCGCCGAGAGCGGGCCGATGTCCGAAGGCGGCACGCCGACCAGCACGCACAGCGGCGCCAGCACCATCGCGACACCGACGCCGAAGCCGATCACGACCAGCAGCGGCAGCAGCGTCGTGAAGTAGTTGATGTGCCGGTCCAGGGTCGACCCGAACAGGGTGCCCGCCGCCAGCACGAGCGCGGCACCGCCCAGCAGCCACCGCGGCGGCACCATCAGCGCGGCCTTGGAGGCCAGCGCCCCGCCGATGCCGATGCCGACGGTGAACGGGATGCACGCGATGCCGGCGTGCAGCGGGCTGTAGCCGAGCGAGTTCTGCAGCATCTGGGCGACGAAGAAGGTCATCGCGCCGAGGACGGCGCCGGCCAGGAAGATCAGCAGGAAGGTCGAGTTGCGGTCGCGGCTGTCGAACAGCGACCAGGGCAGCAGCGGATCGGACTCGGTGCGCTCGACCAGCACGAAGGTGATCAGCAGCGCGAAACCGACGATGAGCGAGCCCAGGATGACCGGGCTCCCCCAGCCGAGGGCGGGGCCCTCGGTGGCGCCGAAGACGATGAGCGCGCACGCCAGGGTGCCCAGCACGGCGCCCTTGATGTCCAGCGGCGCGCGGTGGTGCACGGTGTCGGCCAGCGCGAAGACCGCGCCCGCGACGATGAGCGCGCCGATCGGCACGTTGATCAGGAAGATCCAGCGCCACGAGAACTCGGTGAGCAGGCCGCCGATCACCAGGCCGCTGACCGACCCGATCCCGGCCATCGACCCCACCACGGCGACGGCCTGGTTGCGCGCCTTGCCGGGCGCGAAGGTGGTGGCGACCAGGGCGAACGCGGTCGGCGCCGCGATGGCCGCGCCCGCGCCCTGGAAGGCGCGCGCGACGAGCAGCGTCTCCACGCCCTGGGCGAGGCCGCAGGCCAGCGACGCGAGGGTGAACAGCCCGACGCCGGTGATCAGCATGCGTTTGCGCCCGAAGACGTCGCCGAGCCTGCCGCCGAGCAGCATCAGCCCGGCGAAGGTGAGGCCGTAGGCGGTGACCGTCCACGCGCCGCCCGAGCTGGACAGCCCCATCTCCTCCTGCAGCCGCGGCAGCGCGAAGATCACCACCGTGCCGTCGAGCACGACCATGAACTGCAGTCCACTGAGCACGAGGATCGCCAGCCCGAAGGCCGACTGCTTCACCGGGGACTGCATCGTCGCAGCGGTTTTATCGAGCACAGTCGAACACTGTAAAGGACGCCGCCCGCGGCGACGGCCGGTCCGGGGCGGGGCCGGGGGCTCAGGAGTGCGCGCCGGTGACGGCGTCGAAGGCCGCGGTCGGGCCGATGACGACGATGGCGGGCGGGCGGATGCCCTCCTCGACGACCCGCTGGGCCACGGTGGCCAGATCGGCGCGGACCACCCGCTGGGTGCGCAGCGTGCCCTCCTGGATGACGGCGGCGGGGGTGTCGCCGGGGCGGCCGCCGAGCAGCAGGGCGTCGGCGAACTTGCCGATCCGCTCGACCGCCATCATCAGCACCAGGGTGCCGCGCAGCCGGGCCAGCGCGTCCCAGTCGACGAGCGAGTCCGGGTGATCGGGGGCGACGTGCCCGCTGACGACGACGAACTCGTGCGTCACCCCGCGATGGGTGACCGGAATCCCGGCGGCGCCCGGCACCGAGATCGGGCTGGTGACACCGGGCACGACCGTCACCGGGATGCCCTCGGCGACACAGGCCTCCAGTTCCTCGAACCCGCGCCCGAACACGTACGGGTCGCCGCCCTTGAGCCGGACGACGAACTTGCCCGCCTTGGCGCCCTCGATGAGCGCGGTGTTGATGGCCTCCTGCGCCATGGACCGGCCGTAGGGGATCTTGGCGGCGTCGACGACCTCGACGTGCGGGCCGAGTTCGGCCAGCAGTTCCGGCGGGGCGAGCCGGTCGGCGACGACGAGGTCGGCGCGGGCGAGCAGGCGGCGCCCGCGCACGGTGATGAGGTCGGGGTCGCCGGGGCCGCCGCCGACGAGCGCGACGCCGGGCACGGCGGGCTCGGAGTCGTCGGTGACCACGCCGGACTGCAGGGCCTCGAGCAGCCCGTTGCGCACCGAGGCGGAGCGCCGGTGCGCGCCGCCCGCGAGCACGCCGAGGGTGAGGCCGTCGTAGCGCGCGGTGGCGGGGGTGACGGCGGTGCCGTCGCGGGCGCTGTCGGCGCGCACGCAGAAGACGCGCCTGCGCTCGGCCTCGGCCACCACGGCCGCGTTGGTGTCGGGCTCGTCGGTGCAGGCCATGGCGTACCAGGCACCGTCGAGGTCGCCGTCGGCGTAGTCGCGCAGCTCGACGGTGATCTGCCCGGCGGTGGCCATGCCCTCCACGGCCGGGGTGACCGCCCGGCTCACGACGTGGACCACGGCGCCGGAGGCGACCAGCAGCCCCAGCCTGCGCTGGGCGACGGTGCCGCCGCCGACCACGACGACCCGGCGACCGCGCAGATCGAGCCCGACCAGGTAGTTCGGGTCTCCGGTGGAGGGGCTTGCGGCGGAGTCAGACGTGTTCGGCACAGTGATCGAGCCTAGAGCCTCGCGCGCGTGGGGCCGAATGCACCCGCCGGGGTGTCCCCCGGCGGGGCGGCCGTGTCACTCCCCGCCGATGTAGGGGGCGTTCTGCACCCAGTGGAAACCGGTGCCGCGCAGCGGGAACCGCTCGGGATCGGCGGCACGCAGCGTGATCTCGGCCGGGGTCTGCCCGACCCGACCGCGCAGCACCAGCCGGTCGGGGGCGGGCCGGTCGACGGTGAAGGAGGCGTAGGGTTCGGCGGGCTCGGCGGCCTCGGCGGTGGCCAGGGTCAGCGTGCGGGCCGGGGTGTCGGTGGTGACGGTGACCGCGACCAGCCGGTCGTCCATCCGCTGGTAGGCCGAGGTGCCGCGGTCGACGACGAGCCTGCGCCAGCGCGACGGGTCGTCGACCAGCGCGGGCAGCGGGGCGCCGTCGGCCCGGAACTCCTCGACCTCCCAGATGCCGTAGAGCTCCGGCTTCGGCGCGCCGCCGCCGTTCTCGTGCCAGTCCGAGAGTCCGAGGACGACGCAGGCCGCGGTGATCCACGCGCCGAGCGCGAGCTGCACCCCGGTCGCCCACCGCCGCCTGCGCGGATCGCCGAACAGCTCGGGCTGCGTCATCGGCTCCGAGGGGCGTTGCAGCACGAGCACATTCGCCAGGCGCCGGGCCTGCGGCGCGAGCAGCACCAGGCTCATCAGCAGCAGGTGCCCGGACAGGATCTTCACCGGCACGTCGTAGGTGAGGTTGAGCAGGAACACCTGCGCCATGCTGACCACGCTCAGCAGCGCCCCGGCGGTCGCCGTGCGCGGCCAGAACAGCAGCAGCCCGGCGGTCACCTCGGCCGCGCCGAGCGCCATCTCGTAGGCGGGCGAGGCGCCGACCTGGGTCCACAGCAGGGCCATCGGGCTCAGGTCGCCGACCCGGGACAGCAGCGCGGTGAGTTCGGGTTCGGGCATCTGCGACGGGATGAGCTTGGCGAAGCCGTAGAACAGCAGCTGCCCGGCGACCGCCAGCCGCAGCAGGGTCAGGCCCCAGGCCGCCAGGCGCGGGTAGGCGGTGCGCCGACGGTCGCGGACCGACCAGACGACCGTGATCACCACGGCCGCGAGCAGCACGAACCCGGTCTGGATCCAGATCCCCGCCTGGTCGCCGCTGCCGTTGAGGCGCAGGGCCGCGTCCACGCCGAAGACGTGCTCGCCCACCCAGCGGCTCGCCGGGTCGAGGGCCAGCATCTGCCAGGCGACGAGGTCCTCGGGCACCCAGCGCACGGCGACGCCGAGGAAGACGAAGGTGATCTGGGCGAACCACAGGCAGAACAGGCCGAGATAGGCCACGGCGAAGCGGAACGCGAGCAGCGCCGCCGGGTGCCAGGCCGACACCGGCGCCTCGCCGGTGTCCTCGTCGGGGGTGGGATCGGCGGTCGTTACCGTCACGGGTCGGTTCCTCCTCGGTGGTCTCCCACCGAAAGTAACTGGGTCCGCCCCTGTTTCGCGTCGGGGAAAACCCGGGTTCGCACCCCTGTCAACCCTGAATCCCGATCACCGAATCCGCCGGCGCAATACGGCCGGTCTTCCGGTAGCCGTAGAGGAACGCGTTACACCACGACCTCGAGGGGAAACATGGCAGAAGATCCGGACCTCACCGCCCGCCAGTCGCTGACCGTCAACGAACGGGACCTCGACGACCTGGCGGACCGGCTGTCGCGATGGCTGGGGGTGCAGGCCGGCGCGGACACCGCGCCCCGGATCAGCGAGCTGAGCAAGCCGTCCGCCGGCGGCATGTCGAGCACCACGATCCTGTTCGACGCGGAGTGGACCGCGGGCGGCGTGGCCGAACGCGGCTCGTTCGTGGCGCGGATGGCGCCCGAGGACGGCGCGTTCCCGGTGTTCCCGGTCTACGACCTGCCGCTGCAGTACGCGGTCATGGCGGGGGTCGCCGAGCGGTCGACGGTCGCGGTGCCGCCGCTGCGCTGGCTGGAGACCGACGAATCCGTGCTCGGCTCACCGTTTCTGGTCATGGAGCGCGTCGACGGCCAGGCGCCGTCGGACAACCCGCCCTACGTCTTCTTCGGCTGGGTGTTCGACGCGACCCCCGAGCAGCGCAGGCGGATCACCGACGCGACGGTGGAGATCATCGCCGCGGTGCACGCCATCCCGGACGCGGCCGCCGCGTTCCCGGTGCTCGACGGCGAGGGCTCGGCCCTGCGCAGGCACTTCCGCGCCCAGCGCGACTGGTACGCCTGGGCGCTCACCGACGACGGGGTGCGCGTCCCCCTGATCGAGCGCGCCTTCGACTGGCTCGAGAGCCACTGGCCCGCCGAGGACGGGCCGGAGGTGCTCAACTGGGGTGACGCCCGCCCCGGCAACATCCTCTTCGACGGGTTCACCCCGACCGCGGTGCTGGACTGGGAGATGGCCACCCTCGGCCCGCGCGAGCTCGACCTGGGCTGGGTGATCTTCATCCACCGCTTCTTCCAGGACATCGCGACCCGCTTCGACCAGCCCGGCCTTCCCGATTTCCTGCGCCGCGACGACGTGGTCGCGAAGTACACCGAGGTCACCGGCCACACCCCGCGCGACCTGGAGTTCTTCATCGTCTACGCCGCCCTGCGGCACGCCATCGTCATGGCCAGGATCAAGCGGCGCATGATCCACTTCGGCGAGGACACCGTGCCCGCCGAACCCGACGACTACGTGATGCACCGCGCGAGCCTGGAAGCCCTGCTCGACGGCACCTACCAGTGGGATTGAGGTAATCCGATGAGCCAGACCCGCGCCACCGGCGCCATGCCGGTCCCGCTGGACGAGTACCCGATCCACCAGACGCCCCTGTCGCTGGCCCGGGTCGCCACCAGCGACCGCAACTTCTACGACCGCTACTACTTCAACGCCTTCGACAGCGTGCGCGGCACCATGCTGGTCACCGGGTTCGGGGTGTACCCGAACCTGGGCGTGGTCGACGCCTTCGCCTCGGTCCGCGAGGGCGAGACCCAGCGCAGCGTCCGCTTCTCCGACGCGCTCGGCGACCGCGGCCTCGATCCCCGCGTCGGCGGGTACCGCATCGAGGTGATCGAACCGCTGCAGCGGCTGCGGGTGGTGTGCGAGCACCCCGACCTCGGTGCCGACCTCACCTGGACCGGCTCGCATCCGGCCGTGCAGGAGCAGCCGCACCTGATCCTCAACGGCGGGCGCCCGATCATCGAGGCGTCCCGGTTCGCCCAGCTCGGCACCTGGGAGGGCACCCTGCACGTCGACGGCCGCGACTACACCGTCGACCCGGCGACCTGGTTCGGCAGCCGCGACCGCTCCTGGGGCATCCGGCCCAGCGGCGAGGCCGAGCCGCCCGGCCGCGCCGCGGCCGAACCCTCCGGCGGGTTCTGGTGGCTGTACGTGCCGCTGCGGTTCGACGAGTTCGCCATCGTGGTGATCCTGCAGGAGGAGCCGGACGGCACCCGCACCCTCAACAACGCCGTCCGGATCTGGCACGACGGCCGCAAGGAGCAACTCGGCTGGCCGCGTGCGCATTTCACGTATCGGTCCGGCACCCGGCACCCGCTGTCGGTCCGGCTGGAGATGACCACTCCCGACGGCAAGCCGCTCGAGGTGGAGGTCGAGTCCCGTCCGGGCATCGCCCTGCAGGTGGGCTGCGGCTACACCCCGGATCCGGAGTGGAACCACGGCCGCTGGATGGGGCCGGACTGGTCGCTGTCCACGCGCTACGACCTGACCGATCCCGCGGTGGCGGGGCGGATCCCGTACGGCGTCATCGACCACATCGGCAAGGCCCGCTGCGGCGACGCCGAGGGCTGGGGCCTGTTCGAGCACGCCTCGATGGGCCGCCACGACCCCACCGGCTTCGCCGACTGGAGCGCCGTCGCCGAATAGACCCCGCCATCCGCCCGCGCCGACGATGTCGCGGGCGGGTGCCGGTCCCCCGCCCGCGCGACAGTCTCGTCGCGGCCGTCCGTCGACGCCGAGCGGCCGTGCCGGGCCCGGCGCGCGAAAGCCTCAGTCCCGCACCAGGGCCGCCGCCACGACCACCCCGTCGACGACCCGTTTCGGGCACACCAGCGGACCGCCGCCCGCCAGCAGCGCGGCCGCCTCGGCGACGGCCGCCGTCCCGACGGCCGCGGCCGTCCGTTCCGACGGGTGCGGCACCGCCACCTCGGCCAGCCGCTCCGCCGGATAGCCGATCGCCTCCACACCGAGCAGCGCCGCCGCCTCCCGCAGCCCCGGCGCGCTCAGCCGACGGTCGAGGGTGGCCAGCCGGTGCACCCGTGCGCCCACGGAGACGGCGCGCACAGCGGCCACGACCTGCGCGGCGGTCGCGTTCTCGCGCAGGCCGATCCCCACCGCCAGCCGTCGCCCGGCGTCCTCGCTCACCGCCGCCGCCTCGCGCGCCACGGAGGCGGCGTCACCGGCCCCGGACGAACAGCCGGCCGCCCGCTCCCGGCCCGGGACCGCGCCGACGACCCGGCCTGCGGCACGTCGAACGCCTGCCCGACGGCACCGGACCCGGCCGGACTACACACGCGCCGTCGCGGCGAAATCGGCCGCGGCCGTGACGAATCCGTGGATCGCCGCCGGATGGCCCGCGGGATGGGTGTGCAGGTACGAGGCGTGCACGCGTCCGAGGACGGCGCCCTCGGTGACGGGCCCCGTGGCGCGCCAGCCCCACGCGGGCCGGGCCTCGGCCGTGCGGACCAGGCGGGTGCGATGGAACTCGTGGCCGCGCACCCGCGCACCCGCCGCCCACAGGGGGGAATCGGTGAGCGCGACCGCGTCCCGGTACCCCAGGGTCAGCTGCGGGCCGAACTCGGCGTCGGCGTCGACGACCCCGGCCATGGCGTGGCCGTCGAGGGTGCGGGTCAGGTAGAGCAGGCCCGCGCACTCGGCGTGGATCGGCATGCCCGCCGCGGCGCCCGCGGCGATCCGCCCCCGCAGGGGCGCGTTGGCGGACAGCTGTTCCGCGTGTTCCTCCGGGAATCCGCCCGGCAGGACGACCGCGCCGGTCCCGGGCGGCAGGTCGTCGGTCAGCGGGTCGAACACCGCGACGCGCGCGCCCGCCGCGGTCAGCAGTTCGCGGTGTTCGGCGTAGCCGAAGGTGAACGCCGGTCCCCCGGCGATCGCGACGACCGGGCCGTCCGCGAGTGCCGCGCCGTCGCCGTCGGGAGCCTCAGCGACGGCGATCTCGGCCGCGGGATCCCACGCGTCGCCCCGCGCCGTGCTCGCGGCGAGCGCGGCCACCGCGCGCAGGTCCACGTGGGCGGCGACGAGTTCGGTCATCGCGTCGACCGCCGTGGTCGCGGCGGCGCCGTGTTCGACGGCGGGGATGAGGCCGAGATGCCGGGAGGGCACCTCGAGCTCGGCCATCCGCGGCAGCGCGCCGAGCACCGGCAGCCCCACGCGGTCGCAGGCCGCGCGCAGGACCTGCTCGTGCCGGGGGCTGCCGACCCGGTTGAGGATCACCCCGCCCAGGCGCACCCCGCTGTCGAAGGTGGCGAACCCGTGCAGCAGGGCCGCCAGGCTCTGGCTGTGCCCGCGCGCGTCGACCACCAGGATCACCGGCGCGCCGAGCAGGGCGGCGATCTGCGCGGTGGATCCCTCGGCGGAGGGCCCGATCTGGTTCGCGTCGATGCGCCCGTCGAACAGGCCCATCACGCCCTCGACGACCGCCAGGTCACAGTCGCGGGTGCCGTGCCGGTACAGCGGCACCACCCGCTGCTCGCCGACGAGCACCGGGTCCAGGTTGCGGCCCGGCCGCCCGGCGGCGAGCCCGTGGTACCCGGGGTCGATGTAGTCGGGGCCGACCTTGAACGGCGCGACCCGGTGACCCGCGCGCCGCAGCGCGCCGATGAGCCCGGTGGCCAGCGTCGTCTTGCCGCTGCCGGAGGCCGGTGCGGCGATCACCACCGCGGGGACGCTACTCACCATTCGATGCCGCGCTGGCCCTTGCGGCCGGCGTCCATCGGGTGCTTGACCTTGGTCATCTCGGTGACCAGGTCCGCGGCCTCGATCAGCGGCGCGGGCGCGTCGCGGCCCGTGATGACGACGTGCTGGTTACCCGGCCGCTCGGCCAGGGTTCGGACGACCTCGTCCACGTCGACCCAGCCCCACTTGAGCGGGTAGGTGAACTCGTCGAGCACGTAGAACCGGTGCTGTTCGGCCCGGAGGCGCCGGGCGATCTCCTGCCAGCCGGCCAGGGCCGCGGCGGCGTGATCCTCCTCGGTGCCGTGCTTGCGGGTCCAGGACCAGCCCTCGCCCATCTTGTGCCACTCCACGGCGCCGCCCGCGCCGGTGTCGTCGTGCAGCCGCCCGAGCGTGCGGAAGGCGGCCTCCTCGCCGACCTTCCACTTGGCGCTCTTGACGAACTGGAACACCGCGACGTCGAAGCCCTGGTTCCAGGCGCGCAGCGCCATGCCGAAGGCCGCGGTCGACTTGCCCTTGCCCGGTCCGGTGTGCACCGCGAGCACCGGCTGGTTGCGGCGCTGCCGGGTCGTGAGCCCGTCGTCGGGCACGGACTCGGGGACACCCTTGGGCATGGCGGCTGGCTCCTCTCCCGGCGACCGCGCGTGGCCGCCCTGCGCCCACGTTGCCATACCGGCGCGGGCGAACCGCCGCCGGGCAGGGGCGTGAATCCCGGATCCGCCGGGGCTCAGGCGGCGCGCTGCCCCGGGCCGCCGCGCACGGCGGCCGCGACCGTCGCGCCGGTCAGCTCGTCGAGGCGCAGGTAGGTGGCGCGCAGGTCCCCGGCCAGATCGACGGCGAGTCCGAGGCGGATCATCCCGCGCTCGCAGTCGATGACCATCGCGGTGCGGCCTTCGCCGCCCAGCAGCCGGGCCGCGGCGCGGGCGCGCACCACCGGTTCGGGGCCGCCGGTGGCGCGGCCGTCGGTGAGCAGCACCAGCATCGGGCGGCGGCGCGGGTCGCGGACGTGTTCGCGGGCGATGACCCTCCTGGCCTCGAGCAGGCCCGCGGCCAGCGGCGTCTTGCCGCCGGTCCGCAGGCCGGACAGGCGGCGCACGGCGATGTCGACCGAGTTCGTCGGCGGCAGGACGAGCTCGGCCTCGGCGCCGCGCACGCTGATCACGGCCACCTTGTCGCGCCGCTGGTAGGCGTCGCGCAGCAGCGCGACCACGGCGCCGGTGACCGCGGTGAGCCGGTCGCGCGCGGCCATGGACCCCGAGGTGTCGACGACGAACACCACCAGATTGCCCTCGCGCCCTTCGCGATACGCGCCGCGCAGGTCCTCGGCGGTCAACGCCAGCGGGCCCGCGAACCGGCCGCGCTCGTATTGCCGTGGCGCGGCGGCGAAGACGGTGCCGAGCAGGTGCAGGCCGCCGCTGGTGTCGAGGTCGGCGCGGACCACCCGGCCGTTGCGGGTGCGCGCCCGGGAGCGGCGGCCCGGCGCGCCCTCGCCGAGGCCGGGCACCTCCCAGCGCACCGCGGGCCGGGCCACCGAACCCGGTGTGCCGGTTCGTCCTTCGGCGAGGGGACGCGCCCCGCCGGGGGCGTCCTCGGCGTCGCCGGACGGGTCGCCGCCGCGCGGCGCGGCGGGGGGCCGTCCGGGTTCGGCCTGCGGCTC
>NZ_BAGK01000168.1 GCF_000308795.1 Nocardia thailandica NBRC 100428
CCTCCCAACTGCCACTTGCGAACCGCGCAGCTCATCAGGTCGTCCTGCGCCCGCCGGACGACCCTCCGCCGTTCGACAAGAGGTTGTCAGCCATGGGGTCCACCCAACTGCTCACAGTCGCGCTCGATGTCCCCCAGGGGACATACGTTCGAGCACCTGAAAACTCCCGTGATCCGCGCGTGCCTGAGCTTCGCAGCAAAGGCTACAGCGGAGATCAGACGCTGGTGTGCGCGCTGTGCTACGCCGAAAAGAACGAGCTGGTGCCGCTCATTGTCAGAAGCAGGCTCGGCGGGTCTCGGCGACCGCACTTCGCCCACCCCGCTGGTTCGGGGCCGTCCAACGGGCAGCACAGCGCCGAGTCGGTGTGGCACTTGACCAGCAAGGCCGTTCTCGCGGAGTGGGCGCGGGTACAGCCGGGCGTCATCGATGTTCGTAACGAAGCATGGCTGCCCGACCATCAACGCCGCGCCGATGTGCGCATCGTGTTCGAGGACGGCCAACAACTGGCTCTGGAGGTCCAGGCGTCGCCGTTGACCGATCAGGAATGGCTGCGGCGGCACAACGACTACCGCCGCAACGGCATCATCGACCTCTGGATTTGGCACCCAGAACTCGCGACGAATTGGGGACCGCCCGCCGCACCCGACGGCGCCCAACAGCTGTGGACGATGGATCCCGACCGCAGATCCCTCAGCCTAATGGTCGCTAAACCACACACATCCACGTCAAGCCAGGCGGCACCCGAGGAGGACGTTGCCCACCATGTGCGACACCTACCCCCCTGCATCGGCGACGAGCTCGTGCCTCATGCGCTTACGCTCGACGAACTCGACCTCACGTCGGACGGCATCCCGATCCCGGGTGTGTTGCGGCGGGCGTTGGCCGCAGAACTACAAAATGAGCGTGAACATCGGGCACGCCTGCACCATGCGCAACCGAAACCAACCCGACCTATTCCACCATCCGCTGTGGTCACAGCATCCACCCCCCGGCACTCTTCCACTACAACGCAATCGGTGTCGCCACCGCCTGTGGATTCGGCAGCCCTATCCCAATCGGCCTGGCTTCAACTACAGAACGCTTTCATGGCTGCCGGACATTCGTTCGACTACCGAGACGCTCCGCGGCTTCGACTCCCCCGTGCGAGACGGACCGTGCCCTGCCTCGCCTGTGGGCTTATCCTTTCACCGACCACCAGGGCCGACGAAGTCTCGCCCTGCATGCCTGACGAAAGTACATATCGTAGTCCAGGACAGCGATCAGGGCGTACGAGCGGTCCGCACTCCCGCGATCCCGATCACGACCAACTTCCGCTCTTCTAGCTGACTGTCCGGCTCAACCGCGCGCTGCCATCCATCGCGCACGTGCACACCATCTCTGCGACAGCGGACAAATGAGATCCACCGGCCAGTCGAGTGAGACACCCCCACCACCCGAGCTACGCAGTCCCAGAAGAACTTGGCCCTGCGCCAGCGATGGCGGCGCGCAGGCAACCACCCGTGCGGCCCGGACAGGACCTACTGCCGACTGCTCACACATCGTCGGTCGCGGCGTATCGGAACCGCCACACGGCGGCCCGGACAGCATCCGTCAAACACACAGCCAAAACGGGGGGTTTACGGGGGGCCAGGACCGAAAAACAGGCCAGGCCCGGTCGTTGACCCGGCCTGACCTGCTATTTCTGTGGAGCTAAGGGGACTCGAACCCCTGACCCCCACACTGCCAGTGTGGTGCGCTACCAGCTGCGCCATAGCCCCGTGGTGCGTTGATGAAACTACACCACGGTGGGTGCTATTCCCGAATCGTGCAGGTCAGCACGGTTCGGGGCGGATCGCCCGGTCGGCGCGGGGTTCGCGGGGGCGGGAAACGCCGCGAAACGCGTGGATCGGCGGGATCGGTGGACGGGCGGGCCGGGCCCGGAGATACTGGTCACTCGCCCAGCTGGGTGGTCGTGCCCGCGGACTCGCAGTTCGCCCGAGAACGTCAGGATCGTTGATGGTGTTTGTGCAGCGGTGGCGGGTGATCATCGCCTTCGCCCTGGTCGGTGCCGCGACGCAGCTGGTGTGGCTGACCTACGCGCCCGTCACCACCGTGGCCGCGGCCCACTTCGGGGTCTCGGAGTCGGCGGTGGGCTGGCTGGCGAACATGTTCCCGCTGCTCTACGTCGTGCTGGCGGTGCCGGCCGGGATCCTGCTGGATCGCTGGTTCCGGGCGAGCCTGATCGCCGGCGCGGTGCTCACCGCGCTCGGCGCCGACCTGCGGCTGCTGCACGACTCGTTCGCCACGGCGCTGCTGGGGCAGACCGTCGTGGCCGTGGCCCAGCCGCTCGTGCTCAACGCGATCACCGGGATCGCGGGCCATCACCTGGACGAGCGCGACCGGCCGACCGGGATCGCCGTCGGCACCGCCAGCACCTTCGCGGGCATGGCCGCCGCCTTCGTGCTCGGCGCCGCGCTGCCGGGCGAGGACGAGCTCACCACGCTGACGGCCGTCGGCGCGGTCTTCGCGACCGTCGCGGCGGTCGCCCTCACCGCCGAACTGCTCCGCGCCGGTTCCCGCGAGGGCGCGGCGTCGCAGGCCGGGCGCGCCTCCGAACTCGGCACGCTCGCCGCCCGCAGCCCGGGCGAACGCCCTCCGGCCTCCGGACCGGAACCGGAGCACTCCCCCGCGATCACCTCGCTCGCGGCCCTGCGCGCCACCCTCGGCGACCCCTTCGTGCGCCGCCTGTGCGTGGCCGTGTTCTTCCCCTTCGGCACCTTCGTCGCGCTGGCCACCTTCGGTCAGGCGCTGCTGGAACCCGCCGGGGTGAGCGCGGATGCGGCCAGCGTGGTGCTGCTGGTCAACGTGGTCGCCGGGGTGATCGGCTGCGCGGTGCTGCCGGTGGTCGTCCTCCGCAAGCGGGCCGAACTGCCCGCGCTGATCGCCGGGCTGTCGATCAGCGCCGCCTCCTGCCTGCTGGTCGCGCTCGCGCCGGGGCTGGTGACGGGCGCGCTCGCCTTCGTCCTCATCGGCCTCACGCTGCTGCCCGCGTTGCCGGTGGTGCTGGCCATGGCCGAGCGGCACACGGGGGCGGCCGAGGGGACCGCCGCGGGGCTGATCTGGATGACCGGCAATCTCGGCGGCCTCGTCGTCGCGGGCGCCACGGGCCTGCTGGTGGACAGCCCCGGGCTCGCCTTCGGGTTGTGCGCGATCAGCACCCTGCTCGGGGTGCCGCTGGCGCTGCGGCTGGGGAGCGGACGGGGCGCTCAGGACAGCGCGGCGACCAGCGCGTCGACCACGGTGGTCACCGAGCCGTAGGTCGTGTAGCCGGCGGCGAAGCGGTGCCCGCCGCCGCCGAAGCCGGCCGCCACCGCGGCGACGTCGACGCCGTCGTCCACGCCGGGCGCGGAATCCCGCGACCGCAGCGACACCGTCCACCGGTCGTTCCCGGCGCGCGACTCCTTGAACACCGCGGCGATCCCGGCCTCGGCGGTGGTGCGCACGATGTCGATGACGCTCTCCACCTCGTCGGGGCCCACGTCGTGGGTGTCGGCCGCGCGGATGATCGCGTAGACCAGGCCGACGCCCGCGGCGCCGGGCACCAGCTGCGCGGAGGACAGCACGGTGGCGAGCATGGGCAGCCAGGCGAACGGGTGGGTGTCCATCAGGGCGCGGGTGATCCCGGGACCGTCGATCCCGGTGGCCAGCAGCCGCTCGGCCAGCGCGTGACTGCCCGGACGCGACCACCGGAAGGACCCGGTGTCGGTCACCAGCCCGCCGAACAGGCAGTGGGCGATCGCGGCGTCGATGGGCTCGTGCCAGGCATCCAGCAGCCGGGTCACCAGTTCGGTGGTCGAGGCCGCGGATTCGTCGATCAGATCGATCGTGCCGAACCCGTCGTTGGCCCGGTGATGGTCGATGACCAGCACGGTCGACGCCCCGGGCAGCCGGTCGGCGAGCGCGCCGAGCCGGCCGAGGCTGCCGCAGTCGACCACCACGAGCACGTCGACCTCGGCGGGGACGCGCGCGGCGGGCACCACGTGCTCCACCCCGGGCAGGGTGCGCAGCGAGGCGGGCAGTTCCGCGGGCTCGGCGAAGGACACCGCCACCGGCACCCCGCGCCGGTGCAGCACCAGCGCCAGCGCCAGCCCGCTACCGAGGGTGTCGGCATCGGGGTGGACATGGCACAGCACGGTGACCGAGCGGGCGGCCGACAGCGCGGCCACCGCCGCGTCGATCGCCGCGCTGTCCCGGGCTCCGGTCGCACCGCGGCCCTGCGGTGCGACCGGGCGTAGGCCGGTCATGGCCGGTTACTCGTCGTCTTCGTCGCGGTCGGACTTGTACGGGTCGGCGTCGCCGGCATGGGTGGCGTTGGCGGCCACCTTGGCGACCTCGTCGTCGATGGCGCGGGCGCGCGCCAGCAACTCCTCCATCTGCTTGGCCGCGTCCGGCACCGTGTCCAGCACGAACGCCAGCGTCGGGGTGAACTTCACGCCGGTGCCGGCGCCGACCTTCGAGCGCAGCACGCCCTTGGCCTTCTCCAGGCCGGCGGCCGCGGCCGCGTAGTCGGGTTCGGCGTCGAGTGTCTCGCCCATCACCGTGTAGTACACCGTCGCCTCACGCAGGTCACCGGTCACCTTGGCGTCGGTGACCGTGACGAACCGCAGCCGCGGGTCCTTGATCTCGTACTCGATCGCGGTGGCCACGATCGAGGAGATCCGCTTGGCGAGTCGGCGTGCCCTGGCTTGATCCACCATGGCTTTCCTCCTCTTCTAGTCTTCGGGTCCGAAGATCCGGCGGCGTACTGCCAGCAACTGTAACTCCGGACGAGCGGCCACGTGCCGCTCACACTTGTCGAGCACCTCGTTCAGATGCGAGGTCTCGCCGCTGACCATCGCGACCCCGATCAGGGCGCGACGGTGCAGATCCTGGTCACCGGCCTCGGCCGCGTTGACGCCGAACTTCTTCTGCAGTTCGGCCACGACCGGCCGCACGACCGAACGCTTCTCCTTGAGCGAGTGCACATCGCCCAGCAGGATGTCGAATTCGAGCGCACCGACGAACATCTCAGCCCACCTCCGTAGACGCGCGCGCACGCCCGCACGCCGCATCCTGTGACGGATGCGGCGTGCGGACTCGCGTGCGGGTGATCAGTCGCGCGGCTTCTCGCGCAGTTCGTACGCCTCGATGATGTCGCCGTCCTTGATGTCGTTGTAGGTCACGGTCATACCGCACTCGTAACCTTCGCGGACCTCGGTGGCGTCGTCCTTCTCCCGCTTCAGCGAGGAGATGGTCATCTGCTCGGCGATCACGACGTTGTCGCGGATCAGGCGGGCCTTGGCGTTGCGCTTGACCGAACCGGACAGCACCATGCAGCCGGCGATGTTGCCGATCTTGGACGAGCGGAAGATCTGGCGGATCTCCGCGCGACCCAGCTCGACCTCTTCGTAGATCGGCTTGAGCATGCCCTTGAGGGCCTTCTCGATCTCGTCGATGGCCTGGTAGATCACCGAGTAGTACCGGATGTCCACGCCTTCGCGGTTGGCCAGCTCGGTCGCCTTGCCCTCGGCCCGGACGTTGAACCCGATGATGATCGCGTTCGAGGCCGAGGCCAGGTTGACGTTGGTCTCGGTGACGCCACCGACACCGCGGTCGATGACCCGCAGACGCACCTCGTCGTCGACCTCGATGCCGAGCAGGGCCTCTTCGAGGGCCTCGACGGTACCGGAGTTGTCGCCCTTGAGGATCAGGTTCAGCTCCGAAGTCTCCTTCAGGGCGGCATCCAGATCTTCCAGGGAGATGCGCTTGCGGCTGCGCGCGGCCAGGGCGTTGCGCTTGCGGGCGTTGCGGCGGTCGGCGATCTGGCGGGCGATGCGGTCCTCGTCCACGACGAGGAGGTTGTCACCGGCGCCGGGCACCGAGGTGAAACCGACGACCTGGACGGGCCGCGACGGCAGGGCCGCCTCGACGTCCTCGCCGTGCTCGTCCACCATCCGGCGGACGCGACCGTAGGCGTCGCCCGCCACGATCGAGTCGCCGACGCGCAGCGTGCCGCGCTGGATGAGCACGGTGGCCACCGGGCCACGGCCGCGGTCGAGGTGCGCCTCGATGGCGACACCCTGGGCGTCCATGTCCGGGTTGGCACGCAGGTCGAGCGAGGCGTCGGCGGTCAGCAGGACCGCTTCCAGCAGCGCGTCGATGTTGGTGCCCTGCTTGGCCGAGATGTCGACGAACATGGTGTCGCCACCGTATTCCTCGGTCACCAGGCCGTACTCGGTCAGCTGCTGCCGGATCTTGTCCGGGTTCGCGCCTTCCTTGTCGATCTTGTTGACCGCGACGACGATCGGCACGTCGGCCGCCTGGGCGTGGTTGATCGCCTCCACCGTCTGCGGCATGACGCCGTCGTCGGCCGCGACCACGAGGATCGCGATGTCGGTGGCCTTCGCACCACGGGCACGCATGGCGGTGAACGCCTCGTGACCCGGGGTGTCGATGAAGGTGATCAGGCGCTCGTCGCCGTTGAGGTTCGTCAGCACCTGGTAGGCACCGATGTGCTGGGTGATGCCACCGGCCTCGCCCTCGCGGACGTTGGCCTTGCGGATCGTGTCCAGCAGTCGGGTCTTACCGTGGTCGACGTGACCCATGACGGTCACCACCGGCGGACGGCTCTGCAGGTCGTCCTCGTCGCCCGCGTCCTCGCCGTAGGTGAGGTCGAAGCTCTCGAGCAGCTCGCGGTCCTCGTCCTCGGGGCTGACCACGTGCACGACGTAGTTCATCTCGCTGCCCAGCAGCTCGAGGGTCTCCTCGTTCACCGACTGGGTGGCGGTGACCATCTCACCGAGGTTGAACAGCGCCTGCACGAGGGCGGCGGGGTTCGCGTCGATCTTCTCGGCGAAGTCCGACAGGGACGCGCCGCGGGCGAGACGGATGATCTCGCCGTTGCCGCGCGGCAGCCGCACGCCGCCGACGGCGGGCGCCTGCATCGAATCGTATTCCTGGCGCTTCTGACGCTTGGACTTGCGGCCACGACGCGGGGCGCCACCGGGGCGACCGAACGCGCCCGCCGCGCCACCACGACCACCGGGACCACCCGGACGGCCGCCACCGCCGCCGCCACCGGGACGACCGCGGAAGCCGCCGCCGGCGCCCGCGGGGGCACCCTGGCCGCCACCGGCACCGGGCGCGCCGCCACCGCCACCGCGGTAGCCGCCGCCACCGCCACCGGGACGACCGGCACCGGGCGCGCCGCCGGGACGACCCGGACGGCCGCCGGCCGCGGGGCCGGGACGCGCGGAACGCTG
>NZ_BAGK01000167.1 GCF_000308795.1 Nocardia thailandica NBRC 100428
GCCATGCAGTCACCCTACGTGGGTCGGGCCGTGCAGACCCACACGGGGCCGGGCATCACCCCAGGTACACGGCGGTTTTCAGTCCAGGTCGACGGGCTCCCCATCGGCATCGAACCACGTACCGTCGTCCTCGATCACCGGCTCAGTTCGTAACTGGGCCGTCAGCGCGCGAGCCGGATCGAAGTAGGCGTCCGTAGCCAACCGAGAGCGCGGCGCCGAAGACGGCATCAGATGCGTGTACACGCTCAACGTCGTCTTCGGGTCCGCGTGACCAAGATACTCGGCCAACTCCCGGACTGACACACCCGCAGCTAACTGCAAGCTCGCATACAGATGCCGCAGCGCATGCACCCCGTCGACGCGCTTACGCATCACCACCTGCGCCCGCCGGAACGCACCAGCCCACTCCGTGCCCTGGAACAACTCCCCATACCAGGGATCCTCATCAGCGCGCACCATGACCAGCTCCACCGTGGTCATCCGGCCATCCAACGTCCCCCACGGCAACGTCACCGGCCGCGGCGGGAACGCCTCCATGTACGCGTCCACCCGGTCGATCACCCACGACGCCGCAGGCACGATCCGGGTCTTGTCCCCCTTCGGCAGCGAGAACACCCGCCCCCCGGTCAGCCGCCGGATCTGCCGCCGCACCACGATCTCGTTGGTCTCGCGGTTGATGTCCTCCGGCGAGAACGCCAGGATCTCGCCGCGGCGCATCCCCTGCCCCGCACCCAACGGGACCACCAGCCGGGCCCGATCACTCAACGCGGCCTCGATCTTCAACAGGCGATCCTTTGTCCACGGCACCACCAGGCTCTTCGGCGCCCGCGGCCGCTTCACCCCGTCGGCCGTGCACGGGTTGACCGGGATCCACTTCGCCGCGACCGCGACCCTGAAGATGCCGGACACCTGCCGGAACAGCAGCACTTTGTAGAACTCGCCCAGCGGGTGCCCGTAGGCCTTGCGCTGGTTGAGCCAGTCCATCCACTCGATGACCTTCGTGCTGGCCGTCTCGGTCGACATCTTCCCGAAGAACGGCTCGATGTGATTGTCGTATTGCGTCTTCCAGGTGGTGCGCGAGCGAGGATTCGGCGACGACGCCTGCAGCCACAGCTCATAGGCGGCCGCGAACGGCTTCTTGCCCGCCTTGGGATCGATGTACTTGCGGTCCAGCAGCGAATCGTCGATGTGGGTCTGATACGCCTGCGCCTCGCGCTTCTTGCCGTCCGGGAACGACTTCGACACCTCGTTGCCGGCGGGGTCGATCCAGCGGACCTTGTAGCGCATCCCCTTCCCGAACCCGGCCTTCTTCTCCCGCTTCTTGCGGCGCGGGTTCTCAGGGTCGGGTTCCTCCTTCCACCACAGGTCCTCGATGTGGCTCACGCGGCCTCCTCGAGCGACTGCAGCCACGCCTCGACCGCGGCGCGACGCCAGCGCAGGCCCTTGCCGATCTTGATGGCGGGCGGGCCGCCCTTACCCTTGCGCCATTCGTAGATCGTCTCGACGGACACACCGAGGTAGGTGGCGAGGTCGTCGATGGTCCACAGCCGTTCGGCGACAACGGCGGTCGCGGCAGCGGGCGCAGGCGTAACGTTCGTGGTTTTGCGGGTGTTGGTGGGCATTGGACTCCCGTTTCGTCGGTGTCGTTGTCCAATGCACTGTAATGCAGTACATTGCTCTACACCACCCCTGGCGCAGCAGGCCCCCGCGACGCCGCGCCAGGGTTTAGCCATGCCCCTATCCGGGTAGAGGACGCCGTCGTAGACTCCGTGCAACCAGCCAGCGCACAGGGGGCACCGTGACGTATCCGCCGACACCGCAGCCGAGCGGGCAGCACCCGATGCCGCCGTATCCACAGAACGCACCCGGCTACCCGCAGCAGCTGCCCACACCGCCGCAGAGAAGGGCCTCCCCCGCGATCATCGGCACGGTCGTAGCCGGTCTCGTCGCAGCACTCGTCGTGGCAGTCGTGGCCGTCACACAGTTGAGCGGGAGCGACAGCGACTCCTCCACAGTCCAGGTGGACTACGCATCGGCGCCGAAGGGCGTGTCGGGCAAGCTGGAATTCGCCGTGCTGGAGGTCGCCAACGGCCAGGACACGGTCGGCGATCGCACCGCGCGGGGCAGCTTCACGACGATCACGTATCGCGTCACCAACATCGGCACATCGGCCGAGTCATACAACGCCGACGGCAACGTCTACCTGTTCGACGCCCAAGGCCGCATGCACAGCCTCGAGAACAAGACCTGGGGCAAGTCGGTCCAGTTGAACCCCGGCCTGTCGCAGACCTACCAGGTGTCGTGGGACATCCCCAGCGACGCAACCCCGAAGGAAGCGTCGTTCTCGGCGGGCATGGGCTCGCCGTTTGCTCGTGTCACACTGCCGGCGACGACTCGATAGGCACGTCTATCGCGCATTCCCATCCCGAGGCGGTGCGGATCCAGCCTTGCGGTGACGGCGGGGTCATCCATGCCTCAGCTCCGACTCCGCGCAGCGCGGCCAGCTCGTCTTCGGTGATGTCGCGATGTGGCCACACCTCGACGGCGCCGGGCGCGGGGACGACGATGTGCCCGATCTGCTTCCACCAGCGCCAGCGGTGGTCGACGCGGTAGCAGGCTCGGCCGGTCGCCGGTCGGACAGTGACGCCGAGCGCGTGAAGAAGTCCGATGTCAGGCTCGTGGATATGGAGCACATCGAACACTTCAGGCCGCCGGGTCGAACGCATGTTCGAATCCTATCGTGTGTTTGCTGGGAACGCACCCACCGGATCGAACACTGTCCAGTCACGACGAAAACGCCCCCGACCAGGACGGTCGGGGGCGCTTCGGTGGTGCTGTCAGGTTACTCGCACGTAGGTGGTGGCTCCGGCCTGGATGGTGGCGGCGTAGGTGCCGTCCCAGGTGCCGAAGCCCTTGCGTTCCACGGTGATCAGGTCGCCGGTGACGACGTCGGTGGTCACCGAGTGGTTCGTCGGCGAGGTGGTGTCGGAGCCGGACTCGGCGCCCACCTGGACGCCGTTCTTCATGATCCGGACGCGGATGTCGTTGCCGCCGGCGCCCGCGGTCCAGGTGAGCTGGACGGTGATCGTGGCGCCGGTCTTGGATCCGTTAACGACCAGAGCGTTGCCGGAGACCGTGCTGCCGGGGTAGCCGGTGGTGTCGGCGGTCCAGCTCGGGACCACCGTGTAGGTGGTCGACGTGGTCGCGGTGCCGTTCTTCGTCATGCCGGACGGCATGAAGGTCTGCGCCGCCGCGGCCAGGGTGCCGGTCGCAGAGAACGGGGCGGTCGTCCGTGCGACGACGGCTCCGGTGAGTGATCCGGCCGCGGTGAACGGTGCTCCGGCGGCGGGCTTCTGGATGCCGGTGAGCAGCCCGGTCGCGGAGAACTGGGCCAGCGCGGTCGGCACGGCCGCCGCGGACAGGTCGCCGGTGCCGGCGAACGGTGCCACGCCCTGGTTGGTCGGGATCAGCAGCGTGCCCTCGCCAGTGAACTGGGCGGTCGGGGCAGCAGCCTGGATCGCCGACAGCAGGCCAGCGGCCGAAAACTGGGCCGTCGTGACGGGGGCTGCGGCCGCGGCGAGGGCGCCTACAGCTCCGGCCTCGGCGGTGAGCCGGTCGGTCGGGATCCGGAACGTGCCGGTGCCGGCGAACGGCGCGCCGGGGGCGGGGACCTGGACGGCGGTGAGGCCGCCGGTCGCGGAGAACCCGGCCAGGGCGGCGGGGATCGCCACGACAGTCAGGGTGCCTTCGGCGACCGCCGCGGCCAGTGGCGGCGGGATGTAGAAGCGGTCGGGCAGGTGGGCGCGGGTGCCGGTCGGCAGGCCCGCTTGCGTGGTGCCGCCGTCTGGCAGGGCCGCTACCCAGCGTGTGCCGGTGGGGAGCGGGGCGGCCATGTCAGCTCACCGAGAACGAGGGGGTGACCTTGATGGTGCCAGCCGAGCCGAGGGTGATGCTGGGGGCGAGGGCGCACTTGTCGTAGAATGTGCCGCCGCTGGACGCCGACCACAGGCCTGCGTAGGAGAACGAGCCGGAGGGCGCGTTGAAGGTCAGCTCGGCCATCGACAGCGAGCCGCCGCTGCCGGAGGTCCAGGTGCCCTGGACGCGGGCATAGGAGCCGCCGGAGGCTTCGGAGGTGCCGGTGGTGCCGGGGTCGCCGGTGTGCAGGGACACCCAGACGGTGGAGGCGCCGGAGAGGGTCTTGTAGGCGTCGGCGAGGACCTGCCGAGTAGTGCCAACAGCTATTGCCATGAGATCAGTCCTGTCGGGCCACTTGGCCCCGGTACCAGCAGAAATCCTTGCCGTCCGAGAAGTGGACGTAGATGCGGAATTTCGCTGGGATGGTGATGGTGTCCGACACCTCGGACTGGATGAGCCACGACACCCACGCGGTGGTGACGGTGGCCGACCATTCGGCCAGGACGGTGTCGGTGTGGTCGTAGATGCGCAGGGTGCAGGTCGTGCCGACCGGGATGAAATTGCCCTCGGGCACGACGATTTGGTGGACGAAGTCCTGGCCGGGGACCAAGACGATGGTTTCGATGAGGGGCTCGTTGCCGAGCATCCGGGCCTCCCGGACGGGTCAGATACCGACGCCGGAGTAGATGCGGACGTCGTCGAACGCCGCGGAGTTCGATCCGTCGCGCTCGACACGCAGACCGGCGTAAGCGTTGGTGGAGGGCACGACGTCGTGGACGTTGCCCGCGTACAGGGCCGGGGTGCCGTTGATTTCGAGCCAGCAGACGCCGTCGTAGACGGAGAAGGCGAGCTTGTCGCCGTCGGCGACCGTGACGCCGCGGTTCGAGAAGTCGTAGAACGACGGGGTGCCGTTGACGCTGGAGGTCACGCGGCCGAGGTAGACCTGACCGGAGAAGATGTTCGCGGTCAGAGCTTGGTCACCGGCGGCGTTCATGCACAGCATCAGCCCGGAGTCCGAGGCGGTCGACGGGCTGCGGACGACGGCCTCGATGCGGGCGCGGCCATTGAGGTTGCCGACGTTGCGGGTGAGTCCGACCGAGTTGTTGTTGCTGCCGGTGTGGACGTACCGGTTGCTGACGATGCCCGCGTCGGTGCCGAGCTGGGTCCAGCCGTTGCCCGCAGCGCCGTCGGCCCGGTTGAAGTCGTCGTAGAAGATCGACGACCACACGGTCTTCGGCGGGATGCTCGATGGCCTGTCGTAGTGGTTGATCCAGCGGATGTACACGTTGCAGTAGGAGCGGTTGACCAGGCGGACGCAGCGGCGCAGCGGTGAGAGCTTGTATGCCTCGGTCGGCATGACGGAGCCGACGTAGCTGTTGTTGAGCCAGATGCGCAGCCAGGCGTCGTTATCGCACCAGACCCGCACGGTGAGGGTCTTGCCGTTGAAGCTCCCGACGGGCGAGTCCCAGGTCCCGATCAAGTTGATCGGGGTGAACATATCGGGGAATTCGCCCACGACGATGTTGTCGTCGAAGCCGCCGAGCTCGTGCTTGAAGCCGACCCCGACCGCCTTCTGGAAAAGATCACTGCCGATCCGCACCCAGGAGTCGGTGAAAACGATGTAAAAGTGCTGGTTGTCGGCGCCCGACACCGGATACCACAGCTCGGCTTCGAAGCCCCAGTTCGGCGTGAACGGCTGCCACTCGTAGCTGGGGCCGCGGCCGTCAGAGTTGACGGCCTGCTCGGTGACGACCAACTCCTCGAGGTTGTTGATGTAGGACTCGCCGCCGCCGAGGTGCCGCCAGGGCCGTTGCAGCGGGTTCTCCGGCGGCCGGTCGAAGGTGTCACGCCAGCCCGCCCACGCCAACGGCAAGTTGCGGCGGATCAAGAAGCTCACTCGCCGGCCTCGAACGCTCCGGAGATGGTGCCGCCATAGTCGGCGAGGAACGCGCGGATCCCGGCCAACGCCAGCCGGTTGCCGCGTAGCCCGAGCCGGTCAGCCGGGTCGAGGTGTACGCGCAGCTCATCCGGGATCGCGTTGAAGCGGGCGATCGCGGCGTCCAGGATCTCGATCGCGCGCGCGGCCGGGGTCATGTCGAACAGGCCCTCGAGGCTGTCGACGTCGAATGCCGCGGCCCACAGGGCTTCCCGATAGGGCTGGATCTGGGGCGCGGACTCGATCGTGCCGGTCGCGCCGATGCAGTGAAAGGACAGCACGACAGCCTCCTAAGGCTTCGGCGTGAACACGCCAGCGACCGCGATCTGCAGCACCTGCGGCGCGACGGATCCGGTGATCGTGGGGACGGTGTAGAAGAAGCGCTCCTTGTCCAGCACAGGGACCTCGAGGAGCGGAATGTTGTAGCGGGTCACGTTCGCGCCGATGGTGGCCGTGGTGTACGTCGTCGCCGAGGTGCCGGTGGCGTTCCACTTTCGGCACTCGATCGACATGCCTGCGGGCTGGGACAGCAGCGCGATGTGGACGTCGGTCAAGTAGGCGTCCTGGTCGTCGGGCACGTTCAGCACGGGCCCGAGCAACAACTCGTTGCCGCCGAGGACGACCGCGGCCGAGGCCACGACACACTCGATGATCCAAAAAGAGCTGTTCAGATAGGCTTTGTCGGCGATGTCGACAGCATCGGCAGCAGCATTCGCGGCGGCCTGGGAGGCGGTGACTGCTTCATCGGCGTGGCCGTCAACGACCGCGATAGCGTCATAGGCCCCGTTGATCCGACCGCGAACCTCCACACCGTGGACGTTCTGGGCGTTGCCGAACGCGCCGAGGACGCCGGACTTCATCGAAGCCTTGGCGTCCTCTTCGGTGGCGAGCTGCAGGGGCCGGAAGTCGCCCGGCTGTTTCGCGCCGTCGGGCGTAGTGCCGATGGGGTAACTCACGAGTCACCCCCGACGGTCAGATCGAGTTGGAGATTTCGGGCGGGATCGGCGGCGGTGGCGGCGAGGGGACGTGGGTGCGGATGAATTCGAGCAGGTCCTTGACGTAGTCGGTCAGGATGTCGATGCGGCGCACGTCGCGGTAATGCTGCAGGACGTCGGCTTCGTGCTGGGTCTCCAGCTTCGCGATCCGGGTGCGCAAGTCCGACAGCTCGGCGCTCAGCGGCGCGAGGACCGTCTTGAAGTCCTCGCGCTGCGAGTCGAGCGTGCGTGACTTCGGCGCGACGAAGCCGACCAGGATGCCGAGTACCGCCGTCACCGCGGGGATGATGACGGACCACATGCGTCAGCCGATCGACGGAGTCTTGTACGCGGCGACGCCCAGACCCAGGGCGGTGGCGACCAGCGCGACCACGGCCGCGGCCTGCGAGTCGCTGAGGACGCCGTAGGTGATCAGGGCGGGCTGCGCGACCGTCAGGATCCGGTACAGCCAGGTGCGCCAGGTCGCGGTCGAGTTGGCGCCGGCGACAGTGAAGCCGAGCACGGCGCCGACGATCGAGACCCACAGGGCGGCGTCGGCGTCGTTGAGTAGGCCGAGGGTGACCAGCAGGACCTGCAGGGGCGCCAGCAGCGTGTACAGGCGGCCGCGCGCGTCGGCGGTGAGGTCGCGGAGGGTGTCGAAGGACATTGAGATACCTCGTGATTGGGGGTGCGCCGCGTCAGGCGGCGTCGGGGAGAGGGGTGTCGCGGTCGCCCGCGGTCAGCAGGCCGAGGGTCGGCTTGGGGGTCCAGTGGATGCGGCCGCGCTCGAAGTCCTGGTAGGCCGCGCCGTCGAACGGCTGCTCGTCGGAGACGGGCCAGCCGAACTTGCCGTTCTCGAACCCGGAGCGGTTCCAGTGGTCGCGGATCGCGCCGTGGACCCAGTAGGCGGGCTGCCCGTAGCGGCGGTAGACCGCGCCGCGCTGGAAGCCCTGCACGTCACCCCAGTTGGCGCCGTCGGGGCCCTTCAGGACGGTGTGGTCGGTCGTCGGGTAGCCGAGGCCGCCGGCTTCCCAGCCGAGGCCGGCGAACTTGTCCCAGAGGGTGTCTGGGATCGGGTGCGCGCCGGTGGCCGGGGACCAGTAGATGTAGCCGCGCTCGAACTGCGCCCACTTCCCGATCTTGTCGGGGCAGGTGTTCTCGCCGACGGTGAGCCGCTTGCCCAGCCACGGCGAGACCGCGGCCTTGGCGTCGATCTCGTTGCGGACCGGCGCGGGGGCGGTGCCGCCCGCGTACTCGGCGACGTAGCCGGCGAACACGTCCCAGGGGAAGTTGGGGCCGACGTCGGTGTGGTCGCCGATGCCGAGGGCGTCGGTGACGTAGCGGTGGTCGGAGATACCGTCGGCGCGCCGGTAGGGCGGGGTGATGACGGTGGTGGCGAACTTGTACTTGCGGGCGTCCTCGACGGCGAGGTAGGCGGCGATGCGCAGGTCGCGGTCGATGGCGAGCCACTGCTGCCGCGACCACGCGGAGCGGGAGCCGGCGAAGCACAGGTTGATGGTCTGGGAGTTGGCGTCGAGCACCGACCACGATGCGTAGTCGGTGTCGACGACGTTGCAGACGATGCCGTCGCGGACCGTGTAGTGGTAGGAGACGCCGTTGTCCGGGTTGTTCAGGTAGCCGGCGAGCGATTCGGCGCTGCCGTTGCCCTCCTGTGTGTGCAGCAGGAAGTTGGTGACGCGGGCGCCCCAGCGGGACGAGCGCGAGTTGCCGAAGGCGTCGATTTCGGTGAAGTCGGGACGGGTCACAGACCGGCCTCCTCAAATTTCTTGGTGATGCCGCGGCGGTTCGCGCCGAGGTGGCGCTCGATGGCGAGGACGCGGTCGACTTCGTCGGCGGGCGCGTTGCGCAGGTAGGCCACGACTTCGGTGACGGTCTTGTGGATCGGGTCGAAGGGCAGCGGCTCGTTGGAGACGGTTGCGCCGTCGCGGGTCGGGCGGCCGGTCTGCGGGACCGCGGGCTCGTAGGCCTCGACCAACTGGTGGTCGGGGACGGCGGCGCGCGGGTCGAAGCCCATCGCCTCGGCGAGTTGGCGTTTGGCGTCCTGTGGGAGGCTCTTAACGAATTCCTTCACGTCGAACTGGTCGCGTTCGGGATCATTCACGTCGACCCAGACGCCGGGGTTGGTGAGCCAATGCGGGTCGCCGACCTTCGGCCGCTGGTACTTGATGATCACCTCACCGGGAATCACCGAATCGACCGGGCGGGCGCCGCAATCCCACTGCCGGCGTGACACCTGCCGCAGGTATTCGATCGGGAAGACCAGCGGCGCGCCGCGCATGCCGGGCAGGCCCGCATACATCCACAGGAACGCCTCTTCGGGGCAGTTCGGGTTGCAGGTGGCGCGGGTGGGGAATTCGCCGTCGGCGAGCCAGGGAGACTGGTCTACCTCCACGGCGGGGGTTTCTGTCAACGGAGCCTCCTGGCTATTTCGTGACACCGAGTTCTTTCACCGCGGCGAAGATGTCGGAGATGAATCCGAGGGCGCGCTGGCCGCGGTCCTTGTTCTTTTCCTTCTCGCCGATGACGGGCATCCATTCGGGGAGGCTTTCGCGGTCCCAGGCGAGGGTGAGTTCACGGACGCGGTCAATGTAGATCTGGTTCGTGAAGTCGCCGATGACGGTTGCGCCGATGCGGTCACCGATGAAGAAATGGCCCTTGCCGTTTTCGCCGACATACCACGGTGCGCCGTCACGGATCATGATCTCGTGACTGAACCAGGACCGGGTTTCGTGGAATCCTGTGCGCAGTGCGGCGAGGCTGGCGAGCGTGTATCCGCGGTCGGCTCCGGTCTGGAAGTATTCCCAATACCGGGACCATCCGGAATTAGCTACACGGGCGTTGGAAGGCAAGGAAACCCAGGCGAGAATTGTGTCGCGATATATCGGCGAAAGCATTGCGTCCAAGGCGCCGCCAACGGGGGGTACACCGATCATCATGGCGACCAGATCGCCCGCCATCTGAATTCCAGCTGAAATTAGTTCATTTACGCCAGGCATCGAGGTGCCGCCACAGTTGATTTGCATCGCGGTAGCGGGTGTGTAAATGAACTTGGACGATTCGACACCGGTCTCTTCGCCTTCGAAGAACACCACATAAGGGCATGTCTTGTCGGTGAGACGCTGGCCCGGAACTTTGTAGGAGTCGGGCACTGCGGGGTCGACGACGGGCTCCATGACGGAGTCGATGAAGTCCTCGGCGAATTGCGCGAAGGTGCGTTTCAAACCGAGGAACGGGTCGCCGCCGTTGGCGGTGTCGGAGTAGTAGCCGGACTGGTCGACAATGTCGAAGACGAGGCAGCCGTTACGCAGGGTTTCGCCGGGGATCGGCTGTTCGTCGTCGGTTTCGATGAAGCGTCGGGCGACGATTGAAAGCTGCGAATCCTCGAGGATCTGGTCAGCCATGTCGTGGAAGTACTTCCAGCGGCTGTAGGGCACCGACCAGAGGGTTCCGGCGTTCATGTCGTCCAGGAACGTGGTGGGCTTGACGACCACGCTCCAATTCGACATCCCGGGGCCCGCCGAGGTCTGCGACATCGGGTCATCCGGGAGCGCCCAGACCGATTCCTGTTCCCGCATGATATTCAGGAACAGGGCGGTCTTGAGGCACCAAATACTAGGCCCTGCCAGGATGAACGTGCGCGGGAATTGCACAGCGGCCGGGAGGAACGGGTTACTCCAAATCTGGTAATACTTCAGGTTCTCCAGGTCGTGCATCCAGCGCACAACCAAAACACGGGTGCCGTCTTCTCTTTTTTCGACGGTGTGATCGTGCAAACGGCCGGACCAGCGGGCGCCGTCTTTGTCCACGGTGATGTGCACATTGCGCTTCTCGCCGTTTTCAATCCGGTCTTTCACGCCCCAGATCCAGCGGGCGATCGGGTCATCGAGCGGGATTTCGGTCAGCCCGGACCCGGCCTCGTTGTCGATCCAGGTGAACGACGCCGAGTACTCCGTTGAAAGCACGCCCTGGAGGAACCAGTCACCGTTCCAAATCCGCATCAGCGGCGGTTCACGGCGTGACCGGTCGTCGGCCTCTTCTTGCGCGAGCGTGGCAGCCCAAATCGCCTCACATTGCTCTTTCAATGTGAGGGTGGAAATGTCAGTCATCGGTTAACGCAGCCCCCATGGACGAGTCCAGCGGCGCGGGCAATACACCTCGACGCGGGCGCCGCCGACAGGAGCGTTCTCGACCTTCACCGGCACCTCCTGGGGTTGGGTGTAGGGCGGGACCTTGTGCATGAAGAAGATCCCGTTCATCAGGCCGATGAGGTTGGTGTTGGTGAAGTCGCGGATCATGAGCCGCATCGGGTCCACGTCGATCCGTGCGCCGCCGTTGAGGTCGGTCAGCTCCGGCAAGGTGATCTTGCGGTTCGCCCACTCCCCCGCCGGGACGCGCGCATTCTTCGGACCCAGCAGTTGCCGGTCCGGCAGCGTCCACTTACCGCGGGTGACGACCCATTTCAGATACATCGGGACATCGGTCGGATTCGCGATCGTCACGAATCCCTCGGAGGTGCCCGACGAGCCGGTCTCGAAATAGTCGAACGGCTCGGTCTCGTAGCGGTCCTCGAACCAGAACGGCTGCTGCGCCACCACGGTCATCGGCAGCAGCGAAGTCCGCGTCAAATGCGGATCATGCTTGGTGTCGGCCACCGGCGACTCGGACAGAGCCAAATACAGTGACCGCGTCCCGGAAGTGTCGGTGGTGATCGACATCTTCGTCAGCTTCGACGACGGATTGAACGGGTCAGGCTCATAGTCCCAGGCCTGCCGCCACCGCGAATCCAGGTCTTCCCAATCAGCAGGGTCGTCGCCCTTGATGTGGACGCCCATGGTGATGTCGCGCTGCTCATACTTTTTGCCTTGATAGGTCGAGCCACGCTGGAATGCCGACGACTTGTATTTCGTGGTCACCGGCGCGTCGTAAATGCCTTTCACATCGCTGGCGAGGAAAAGCTTCGGCGACGCGCCGGGACCGTTGATCGGGAAATACGAGTCATCGCATCCGAAGACTTCGACCTTGGCAGACTTACGCTGCAAAGGTGAATCAGCTCCCTCGCGCCGTGGTCGTCAGGGCGCGCAGATCCTTGATCTGCTGCGCCTTCCGGTACGCCTCGGCGACATCGCTGGTCTGGATGAAGATGTTGGTGGTGTTGTCGGTCGTGGTCTGGGTCATCGACCCGCCCGTGCCCGTCGTCTTGGTGATCGTGTCCGCGGCACCCGCGGCCGTCTGGCCGGCGTTGTAGTAGCCCGCCTGCGCCAACGTCGAGCTCGAATCAGCGTTCGTGGCCTTCGACTTGACGTAGGGATCCCAGGAGTTCTCCTTGTAGTCCTTGATGGCGGAATACAAGGGGATGTTGCGGGGGTCCGGGGCGCCGACCACGTTGAGGGCGTCCTCGATCTGGCCGTCGGAGAACGCCGTCCAGATGGTGGAGAGGTGCTTTTCGCCCTTGGTCTTGAGCGTGTCCCAGGTGTCCAGGCTGCTGCTCGAGCTGCTCGACGACGAGCTGCTGGAGCCCGTGCCGCTGCTCGTGCCAGTGCCGGTGCCGGTCAGGGTGTTGGTGTCCAGCGGCTGCTGCAGGGTCTTGGCCTGCGAGCCGTCGGTGCCCTGATTGCCCGTAAAGAACCCCAGGGTGTTGTCGGCGGCCTGCTGCAGCATCTTCCACTGCGGATTCGTGAGCACGGCCTCGGGCAGCCCGGAGGCGTTCCAGCCGAACGTGCCGTGGGGGAAGATGCCGCCCTGGTCGTAGCCGTGGCCTTTGCCCCACATCGTGGTGAGGTCCATGCCGTACTTCGACTTGTAGTAGCGCAGCGCCGCGACCATGTTGGCCATCGGGTCCGTGCGGTCATCCGGCAGCGACGGGTCGCGGAAGGCCGCGAACGTGCCGGGAATGACCTGCAGCAAGCCCTGGGCTTCGTTGCCGCCCGAGTTGACGTCCTGGACGCCCTGGATGATCGACGGGTTGCCGCCGGACTCGGACTGGATCTGCGCCATCATGGCGTTGACCTGCGCCGGGTCGTCGGCGTTGAAGCCCTCGCGGCGCATAGCGGCGATCGCCATGTCGCGCCACTGCTCCACACCAGCGGTGGGGTTGTAGTTCGCTCCCCCGCCGCCCGAACCGGAGCCGAGGACCTTGCTGGCGATCGAGTCGACCAGCTTCAGCGCGAACGCCTTCGGGATCTTCCCTGCCTCGCCCATGCCGTCGATCTCCGGGATCGCATTGGCCGCGGTCCGGAGCGGGTTGATCAGCAAGTTGTTGGCGAGGGTGTTCTTGCCCGAGTTGATCGCCCCGCCGATGGCCGAGCCGATGCGGGCGAAGATGTTGCGCTTCTCCTCGTCGGAGAGGTTGCCGAGGAAGTCGGCGTTCGCCCAGTGGACGTGGTCCATGTGCTGGGAGTTCGTCGGCTCGCCGTAGTTCAGCGGCGCCCCGTTTTTGAGGTTCTGCCAGCCGTTGAGCGGCCAGTGGATCAGCTCGCTCGACTGCGGATAGGTGGTGTAGATCCAGCGGGCGATCTCGTCCATGGGGCCGGCAAGGTCGATCGCCTTGCCCTGCATGTGGTAGTCGTATCCGCTACCGACATCGGCGAACCGCTTGCCGGAGGTGAGGATGGCACCAGGGATCGCGGAGCGGACCAGGTCCCACAGCTGCGACTGGATCGGGTCCAGCGGGTCGCTGGTGGAGACGATGCCGCCGTCGGCGTAGCCGGGCGCGCCGTCACCATGCTGCTTGGACTGCTTGCCGCCCGACGCGAGCGCGGCCTTACGCATCCCGTACATCGCCTCGTGACCGCCCGCGGCGGCCACCTCGTCGGCGGTCCACACGTGCTCACCGGCCGACAGCCGGTACAGGCCCGCCTTGTCCTCCTTCGGGCCGCCGGGCCCGGTGACCTGCCCGGAGAAGTTCGAGCCGCCGGGACCACCGCGCCAACGACCGGGGATCGGGGTCGCTGACTTCGGGGACTTTTCAGCGCCGGACTGTGTCTCGGCGACGTGGTCCAGCGGCTCCCATTTCGGCAGCCCGAGCTTGTCGGCGACCTTGTTCCAGATGTCTCCGAACCCGTTGAGCTTGTCGATCACCATGTTGATCGGGCCCGCGAATTTGCTCGGCAGCTTCGCGATCTGCAGGCCGATGTCGTCGACCAGCGTGCCGAAGAAATCCTTCAGCTGACCAGCGCGTTCCTTGAATTTTTCGAAACCGTTGACACCCGCGAGGTCGGCGAGGTAGCCGATACCCTTCTCGGTCATGTCCTTCAGGGACAGCTGGCCGTCGTCGGTGAACGCCGAGATCGCCGCGGACAGCCCAGGGAACTTGTCCTTGAAGGCGTCGAGCACGCCAGAGGCCTTGTCGCCGAGCCAGTCCTGGAACTTGCCGGCGGTCACCTCCAGGCTGAAGTTGAGCTCGGCCAGCCAGCCGGCCGCCTTGATGACGCCCTTGCCGATCTTCTCGCCGAGCCATTCACCGATGTCGGTGCCGACGGCGTAGGCCGCCTTGCTGAGGAGGACGAACGGGGAGTAGTTCCAGCCGCCCGACAGGATGCCGCCAGCGATCTCCTTGGCCTTGTCGGTCAGGGACTTTTCGACCTCGACGGGATCACCGTTCTCGTCGAGAATGGGGTTGCCGTTCTCGTCTGTCAGGGTCTTCTTGTCGGTGAACATGCCGCCGAGGACCTTGCCGATCGGCGAGTCCTTGATGTCGCCGGTCAGCTGGTTCCAGAAGCGGATGGCCTTGTCGATGCCGTTGACGATGGCTTCGACGGTGGTCTTGACCTCGGTAAAGAAGTCCTTGATCTTCTGTTGGCCCTCGGGCGACTTGGCCCAGTCGGACCATTCGGTGAGCTTGTTCACCAGCTTGTCGAGCCAGGACTCGCCGACGTCGTCGGAGCCCCGGAAGATCGACCATATGAGCGAGCCGACCTTCTTCAGGATGTTCCAGAGCTTGCGCGCGGTGTCGAGGCTGTCCTGGATGAAGTCCTTGAAGCTGGCCTGGCCCTCGGGGGATTCAGCCCATTCGCGGAAGCGCTGCATGGTGTCGGCGAAGGACTGCGCGCCGGAAGGCATCCAGTTCGAGCCGACGCCCGCGAGGGCGAGCATGCCTGCGACCAGGTCGGCGATGCCGTCGATGACGGGGCCGATCGACTTGGCGATGTTGTCGAAGATCTGGGCGACCGTGTTCTTGCGGCCCTCATCGTCGAACAACTGCATCGCGCGGATGACGCCTTCGCGGATCGCGGTGGCGACCTTGGACATGCCGGTCGACAGGGTCGACGACCAGCCGTTGACGAAGTTCGCGACCTTGTCGTCCAGGTTGTTCCCGAACAGGGCTTCTTGGACGTCTTGCTTGATCTGCTTGAGGGTCGGCTTGACCTTGTCGATCCAGGTCTGCACGAACTCCCGCGCGGCCGGCGAGAGTTTCCCGAGCGCGCGTTCGAAGTCCTCGACGCTGTCGCTGGTGTCCGACATCGCCCGCGCGAGTTCCTTCTGCGCGTCAGCGAGGTTCGCGTTGGCGTCGGCGAGAGACTGCTGGGCGTCGACCAGCGCCTCTTGAGCGGTGACCTCTGCCTCGGCAGCGGCCGCGACGCGCTCCTGCGCGGCGACGACACCGTCAGCACCCTCGACACCCTTCTGGTTGGCCTCGATCGCCCTCTCCGCAAGCTCTTTCGAGTTGCGGATGGTGTCTTCCTGGTCCTGAAGGGCCTTTTCGTAGTTGTACTGGGCGCGGGCGCGTTCGGTGGCAGTGGAGGTGGAGTCCTTGAGCGTCTTGTCCAGCTCTTCCTTCGCCTCGGCGACGGAGATCGCGGCGCCCTGCTCGTCGAGCTTGGTGCGGCCTAGCTCGCGGTTGAGGTCCTCGAGCTCCTTGCGGGCGTCCTTGCGGGCCTCGGTCAGCGCCTTCTGCGCGGCCAGGGACTCTTTCTGGGCGTCGCGGACGCCCTTCTCGGCCGAGGCGACGCCGCGCTGCGCCGAAGTGACGCTGCGTGCCGCCGACGCGGCTGACTTCTGGGCCGACTCCACCGCTTTCGCGTGCGCCTCGGCGTCCTTCGCGGCGTTGTCCTCGACCTTCGAGTAGGCGGTGAAGGCGTCGCCGATGCCGGACACGCCCGTGATGACCGTGGCCAGGACGCCGGCGAGACCGGCGACCGCGGCGGGGATCAGGGCGATCACGCCGGCGGCCTGCACGACCTGGCCGATCAGCGGCACGAGCGAGACGGCGGCCAGCGCGATCAGGGCGACCTTGGCGACACCGGCCAGCGTCGACATCGAGAAAAGGTTGCTGGCGACGGACTGTAGGGAGTCCACGGCGGCCGAGCGGAAGCCCTGCCAGGCGGCCGACATCGAGGCGACGATGGAGTTCTGGCGGGAGCGGGAGCGGTCGACGTTGCGGTGCGATTCCGCCTCGCGGCCCAGCGCGCGGGAGACGGCGCTGCTGGCGTCGGCGGCGTCGCGGGAGGCGCGCGTCAGCCGGTTCTGGGAGGCGACCCGCTCGGACTCGGTCGACGCGGTGCGCGACATCATCTCGCGGTGGCGTGCCTCGGCCAGCGACGCGCGGTCGTTCGCGGTCGACAGGTCGTTCTGGGCGCGGGTGACGCGCGCGGCAGCAGCCGCCCGGTCGTCCGCGGTCGACCCCGAGTTCGCGAGGGTGCGGTTGTAGTTGTCTTCGGCCTCGCGCAGGGCGTTGGTCGCGCTCAGCTGCGAGGACAGGGCGCGTTGCAGGGCCTGGCCGGCCGAGAGCCGCTGTGATTCGCTGGTCGCTTCGCGCGACATCAACTCGTTGTGGCGGGTCCGGGCCTCGGTGAGCCGATTCACCGCGTCGGTCTGCTGCTGGTAGGCGCGCGACAGTTCGTTGGTGGCGGTCGCGCGGTCAGCGACAGCCGAGTCGACATCGGCGCGGCGGTTCTCCCGATCGGCGCGCACAGCCCGGAACGGGCGAGTGAAAATATTGCCGCGCACCGTGGTCCCGGCCGCGCGCGTCGCCGAGCGCACAGCGCTGCGGGTGCCGGAGATCCGGTCCCCGACAGAGCCTGCGAGGTGGCGCAGGGCCATCAGCTGGGCAATCGCCGCGGCGGAGTCGATGTTGACGTTCATCGTCAGCGGCTGCGCGGCGACAGTGGCCCGGAACACGGCCAGTTGGGCGTGCGCGTCGGAGAAGTCGAGCTGCACGCGCAGCTCGGCAGCCGGCAGGCTCTCTTTGAGGGCGCGGATCTTCTGCCGCAGCCCGGCCTCGGACAGCTTCATCGTGACCGTGGCCTCGACACCGGCCGCGGCCGCGTTGACCTTGCCGCGCAGCGCGGTGGTGAAGCCCGGCGCCAGGGTGGGCGCGAACTTGACCTTGCCGGTGACCTTCTCGGCTTCCAGCGCGGCCGACGCCTTGAGCGTGGACCGGAACTTCGGGGCCAGCTTGTGGCCGAAGACGATGTCGGCGCCGGCCTTCTCGGCGGCGGCCTTCGCGTCCTTCTTGAGGCTGGTGGCGAAGCCCTTCGCCAGCTTGTGCCGGAATTCGATGCTCTGCCCGGCCTGCTCGGCGGCCTTCTTCGCGTCCGCTTTCAGGTCGGTCGTGAAGCCCTTGGCCAGCTTCGGCCGGAAGGCGATGTCGGTGGCGCCGGCCTTCTCTGCGGCTTCCTTGGCGAGCCGCTTGACGTCGGCGTTGAAGCCCTTGGCCAGGGTCGGCTTCAGGGTGACGGCGATCGATTCCTGGATGGGCTTGATCAGCGTCTTCACCTGCGCACGGAAGGCGTCGGCGAGCTTCGGCTTGAGGCTCAGGTAGGCGGTGCCCGCCTTGTATTCGCCCGGCATGGACACGGGCACCACCACCTGTCTTCAGTTGTTGTCGATGCCGAGAAGCGCGTTCACGGCGTCGGTGAGTTCGATCTTTTCGATGACTTCGCGGAAGTACTGCTCGGCGGTCTGCGGGCGCGGTTCGGGAGGGAACGGCGGCGGCAACTTCCCGCCGAACACGGCGGGCAGCAGTCGCATCAGCTCTTTGAGCAGGTCGATCTGGCGCAGCTGCAGCAGGATCGACATGGAGTAGCCCTGCGGCGCGATCCGCTCGCGGGTCTCGGGCAGTGGCTGCTGGGCGCGCTCGTAGCCGATCTCCTCGTCCATCGCGACGGCGGACTGGTACCAGGAGTCGAGCGGGAAGCGGCGCAGGAACCGGTAGAGCTGCGGCCAGGGCCGGGTACCGCGGTGGTAGTCACCGAGGTCGACCCCCAGGCGTTCCTGGAGGTCGAATTCGATTTCGTCCCCGTACTCCTCGATGAGGAGGACGAGGGCTACTCGCCCCCCGGCAGGTCACCCGCCTCGTCGCCGGGCACCGCGTTGAAGTGCTCGTTCATGTCCGAGATGAGCGCGAACAGCACCTCGGCGGGCTCGTCGCGGATGATCTCCCACACCCGCTCGTAGGCGTCGCCGCAGATCGCGGCGATCAGACGGCGCAGGTGCGCGCTGTCGATGCCGCCCTTGGCGTCGATCATCTCGGCCAGCGCGGTGGCGCGCTCGACGGTGTCGGGGGCGGTGATCAGGATCGGCGGATCCACGGCGTCGAACGCGTACGGTTCGCGGGGGGTGCGGTTGGCGCGGGCCTCGTCGCGCATGGTGGCCCAGCGCGACTTCGCGGTAGGGACGATCTTCTTCGCAGCCATCTGTGTTTCTCCTGGCAGAGGGGGTTACTTGCTGGTCTTGGGGTCCGGCTTGGCGGCGACCGGCTTGCGGTCGGCCTCCCGCGCCGGGGCGGGCGCCGGGGTGCGCTCGGGCTCGGGGGTGTAGCCGCGGGCGAGCAGCTGTTCGCGTTCGACGGCCGAGCCGACGCGCACGCAGACGCCGTCGGGCGAGACGAGACGAATGGGGTTGAATGCCATGGGGTTTCGCTCCTGGCTGTGCCCTGGCGGAAGAGTGGGGTGGGGGCCTGCCCCGCGCGCGGCCAGGAATCACGCGCGGGGCGGCGGCTCAGGGAGCGATCAGGCGTAGGTGACCGCGTAGGCGGTCGACGGGCCGGTCGCGTTGGTGACGATCACGTTGTGGCTGCCCGCGGTCTTGGCCGGGGTCGTGATAGCCAAAGTGGTGTCGTTGACGATCGTGAAGTCGGTCGCGGCGGTGCCGCCGACGGTGACACCCGTGACGCCGGTGAAGTGGGCGCCGAGCAGGACCACGCTCTCGCCACCGGCCGCGGCGAGGTTGCCCGCCGGCAGGTGTGAGGTGATGGTCGGGACCGACGCGGTCGCGGCGAAGCCCATGTCGGCCAGGATCGGCGCGATGCCGGGGCCGCACAGGACGTGCTTGACGGCGTAGCCGAGGTCCTCGTCGATCTTGGCGCTCCACGTGACGTTGTAGGCGAGCGCGTTCTCCTGGGACCAGGTCTGCTCGCCGACCTGGGTGACGGTCGCGCGCGGCAGGATCCGCAGGTAGTAGATGGCGTTCGCGCCGGCGCCGTCGACCAGGCCGACGATCACCCGGTGGTAGCGGGTCTCGGGCGCGGTCGGGTCGGTGAAGCTGAATTCCTTGGTCGTCGCGTCGGCGACGACGGTCGACAGGTCGACACCGGAGTACAGCTCCAGGGTGCGGCGCTTGGTCTCGAGCAGGGTCGCGGCGACCGTGGTCTTGCGGGTGATGATGTCGGTGCGGGGCGGCTCGAGCGCACCCCACGCCTCCACGTCCGAGCTCTCGACCTCGGGGGTGAAGGTGGGCGGGGCGCCCTTGTCGATCAGGCCGAGCGAGTCGAAACCGGCACCGGCCAGGCCCTGGAACTCGGCGCTCACGCCGGAGGTGAAGGCGGTCGGGACGGTCGCGCTCATGTCGCCGATCAGGACGAAGCCCTTGTTCGGCCGACGGATCAGGCTGGGGTTCCAGTTCGCGACCTCGTCGAAAGTGACAGCAGGCATTGAGAATTCCTTGAATTGGGCACGCCACAGAGCCCGCGCATGGGCGGGAGGCGGTGCCGGGGAGAGGTGTCAGCCGCGAGGGCGGCGATAGGAGAGGCGCACGGTAGCGGTGACGCCGCGGTCGTCGCGCCGCAGAGGCGGCATGAATCGGCCACCGGTCTGCTCGTCGGCGGTGTCGATCAGGTAGCCGCCCGGCGCGGTGTTGCCGGCGGCGAGGATGCGTTCCTGCCCGGCCGAGCGCATCGCCTTGGATGCCTCGCGGGTGGCGGCGACGTACTCGATGTCGATCACCGGGGCGTCGACGATCTCGGTGGCTCGGCCGCCGACGCGGGTGACGAAGATGTACGGGGCCTCGATCTGGTCGGATTCGAAGGTCACGACGGGGGCGATGTCGTCGAGCAGGGCCCGCATGACCTCGTCGAACTCGGGAAACGGGGGCATCATGCTCAGCCCTCCACGTCTCGGATGAAGTCGCGCATCACATGCTCGGGACGGTTGAAGCGGGTGCCGTGCTCACGGAAGCGGGCGTAATAGCCCCAGGCCAGCACGATCCCCTCCAGGACAGGTGCGTCCTCGGCGGCCTGGACGTAGGCCTCGATGTGGGTGGCGTTGAAGCCGGTCTTCCAGCGGACGCTGCGCGTCCACCTGTCCGCGCCCTGCTCGGCGACCTCCTGCAGGAAGTCGCCCAGTTCGGCGCTGTCCTGCAGGAAGATGTCGAGGTCGTGGTCACTGCCGTCGAACTCCACTGCCACCGTCCTTCGCGATCACGAAGCGCACGCCGGCCACCCAGCCGGTGAACCCGTTGGGTGCCAAGCGGACCTGGCCGTCGATGACGAAGACGCGGCCGTCGGGCAGCCGGATACGGTCGCCGTCGAGGACGTCGGAGCCGACCGGCGCGGTCACGCGCGCGGTCAGGGTGAGCTGCTCGCCGGAGGTGTTGTCCTCGCTGTCGGTCAGCCACTTCAGGTCGCAGGGGCCGATCTGGTGCTCGGTTTCGGCGGCGGCGACCAGGTCGCCTTGCCAGTCGCGGGCGTTCGCGGTGCCGGTGCGGATGACGGTGAGCATCGTCCCGCCCGGATATCGGGGGGCTGGGTAGTTCACCATGTGTTCGGGCTCCGGGAGGCGAGTCCGGCGTTGCGCAGGATCAGCAGGGCGGCCGTGTGCAGGCGGTTGAGTGCCTGGTCGATCTCGGCGCCGGTGATGGTGTCGCCGTAGGTGACCGAGCCGCCGTCGGCGGTCTGGGAGGCGATGGCGAGTTCGCGGCCGACGCTGCCGGCGGCCGGGTCGATGCCGGCGAGCGACCACATCGCGGCCTGCGCGCAGGTCGCGTCCCGGAATGCTTCAGCGACGACGGTGTCGGCGGGCAGGCCGGTGGGGTCGGTGTCGTAGCGGTCGCACATGGTGGCGCGGCGCACCAGGATCGACGCGAACCGGATCAGCAGGGCGGCGTTGGCGGGTACCGTGCCGGTCAGCCAGGCGCCGTCGATCAGGTCGTCGGGTGCGGCGTAGATCAGCACGGCCATCGCTCAGGACGCCTTGGCGCCGCGCCGGGCCGCAGTCGACTTGGCCGCGGGCTTCGCCTCCGGTTCCGGTTGAGGCTCGGGGGCCTCGTCGGAGTCGCCGACCGGCTCCGGCTCGGACTCGGGGGCTGGCGGCGGGACGGGAGCGGGCTTCGGCTTGGCCGGTGCGGGGATCTCGGTCCACCACGCCCAGTCGAGCAGATCCGGCCGCGGGTCCTCGGACTCGATGACCCAATCGGGATCGTGCAGGTATCGATAGAAATAGGGCACTACGGCTCTCCAGAGGTGTTGGCAGGCAGCCACTCCCCCGCGCCGCCCCAAGGACGGCGCGGGGTGGCTATCAGGCCTGCAGCGGGCCGCGCAGCAGCACGGAGCGGTTGGCGTCCAGCGTCGACACGCCGTAGAGGATGTCGAAGCTGATGACGTCCTTCTTGTACTTCTGGTCGTAGGCGCGGGTCACACGCAGGCTGATGCCCTTGTACGACTCGATCGCGTACCAGTGCTGGCCGTCGAGCGGGCGCGGCATCGGCACCGAAGTGAAGGTCCACGCCGACTCGTGGAAGCACAGACCGACCTCGGTGGTCGGCTGGCCCGACGCCGGAGACGTCGCCGGCTGCACGATGTTCTGCGTCATGTAGGCGTCGACACCGAACAGGTTGCGGCCGATCGAGCCCTGACGCAGCGCCTCGGTCGAACCGGACTGGTCGGCGCGCTTCAGCAGATCGGAGTTCAGCCACTTCGCGCGGGCGGTCGGGCCCACGACAGCGTGACGGCCCATGGTGGGCACGTTCTTGATGTCGAGCTGGCGGCCCGCCTCGATCAGGACCTCCGGCTTGTCCCACTCGAAACCGGCCGGGGTGACGCCGGCGAACTGGGTCGTGTTGGCCTTGATGTGGGCGATGATCGCGCGGTCGACGTGCTGGGCCAGGGCCTCAGCCGCGGGCGCGGCGATCTGGGTCTCCATCGACTCCAGCTCCAGCAGCGCCTGCTCAGAGGTGACCTCGAGCGAGACGTCGGCGATCTTGTCGAGCTTGACGGGCACGCTCGACTCGGTCGCATCCTGGATCTGGATGCCGTTGGCCCGGTTGAACAGCGACGCGGTCAGGACGGCCGGCTTGCGGACGTTGACGGTGTCGCCGACCTTGGCGTTGGTGAACTCGGAGCTGTAGCCGGTGTGGACCAGCGGCAGCATCACGAGATTTTCGTACAGGTTCGCGAGAACCTGACGCGCGATAACATCGGGCGTCAGGAAAGTGTTAGCCAACTTGGGCTCCTATTTCAGAACCCGTCGCGTTCGCGCTTTTCGCGCTTCGCCTGACGGATTTCATCGACGGTGGGGTTGCCGCGCGTCTTGGACGCGGCATTGCCTCCGGAGAGGTCTCCGCCGCTGCGAGGAGCCGCCGCCTGGGCAGCCGTCTTCTTCAGCTTCGGATTGGACTCGACGGCCGCAGAAACGACTTCCGCCACCTGGGCCAGGTAGTCGTCGGCATTCGTGTCGAGTTTCGCGACGGCCTCGGTGACCTTGCGGGAATCGAGGATCGCGTCGAGGTCGCCATCGTTCGCCTTCGCGGCGGCCGAAATGGCGTCTTTGCGTGCGTATTCGCGGAGCTTCTCGGCGAAGGAGTCGCGTTCGGCAGCGAAGTCCGCTGCCTGCTTCTCGGCGGCCTTGAGCAGCTCGGCGGGGTCGGGTTCGGCCGGGTCGAGGCCGAGGGTTTCGCGCAGCTTCTCCACGAGCTCGGTGGTGGCCTTCTTCGCGGCTTCCTGAGCTGCGGCTTCGGCCTTCTCGTTGCCCTTCACGCGGTTGGCGGCAGCTTCCTTGCGGAGCTTGTCGACCTCGCGGTTGAGGCGAGCGATCTCGGGATCGGCTTCGGTCTTGGTCGACTCGGTGTCGGCCTGGGTGGTCTCGGTGACCTGATCATCGCCACCGGGCGCCTGGGTTTCCGTTTCCGTGGTCGACGCCTCGGTGGCGTCGCTGGTTCCGGTCGTGGTGCTTTCCTGAGTGGTGGCTTCGTCAGCCATGAATGTGCCTCCTGGACACGCAGAAACACCCGTCGGCAACCTGGCCAATACGGGTGTTGAAATGACGAAACCCCCAGGGCCACAGGCCAGAACTGGGGGTCGGAAGTACCCGCTGTCGCGGGAAGTGTTCAGTTATTCGGAGCGGAAGTTAAAGGACTCGAACCCTGCGGCATTCACCGCCCCCGGCTTTCAAGGCCGGTTTTTCCCCTGCGGAGGTAACTTCCATTTGGCTGGCCCGCCAGGATTCGAACCTGGACGAAGAGAGTCAGAATCTCTCATGCTGCCGATTACATTACGGGCCGATAGCAGGCTCGCCAGGTTTCGAACCTGGACTCACCGAGTCAAAGTCGGGCGTGCTGCCGTTACACCACGAGCCTCGGGAAGGCTAGCGGGATTGGCCCATGAACAGTGCCCACAGCTGCTCCTGCGCCGCACGGGCGCGGGAGCCATCGAGCTGGGACGCGAACTCGGCGCGGGCGCGCTCGATCAGTTCCGCCGGCACCGTCGGTGCCGCTTCGGCGACCCGGTTCAGTGCGAAGCTGACCTCGACGTCGTAGGGCTCGGAGGACACACGCATGCCGCGGGTGGCGGCCTCCAACGAGATGTCGAACTGGCGGCGCAGATCCGCCGGCGACACCGACACGGGCTTCGTCCTCACGGTGCACCTCCTCCGAGTTCGTCCATCAGCAGCTTGTACAGGACTTTAGCAGGGGCGCTGGCGTTGTCGCCGTTGTTTTTCACGTCGGTGAACGCCTCGGCGAGCGCTTCGGGCGGGTTCACTGAGCCGTCGCGGAAGGAGTATCCGCTGAGCTTGTGCAGCCAGGCCGATAGCAGCGCCTCACGCTGTTCGAAGGTGAGGTTCGGGTCCAGCTGGTGGGTATTGAAGAAGTGGTTGTACAGCGCCATGACCGCGTTCATGCGTGGACGCTGCTGGGCCTGGTTGTCGAGTACGTGGGCCCACTCGTGCACGATCGTGGAGTACACCGGTCGGCGGCTGCTGTTGGGGGTGTGCCAGCCGCGGTTCTCACTGCCCTGCTTACTTGCCAGAAAGAGGGCGTAGCTGCGAGCGAAGCGCAGGTTCAGCACCATCTCGGTGGAGCCGCCGTTCTGGAGCACGTCGGGGGCTTGGCGTACAAAGGCCAGGACGTAGCGAGGATCGGCGGCGACGTCCTGAGGGACTTCCCCGATCCGAACTGCGTCGAGCCGAGCGCTCGGGTATTCGGCGATCATGTCTTCCAGGGCGCGGGCATACTCCTGGGCGACAGCGAGATCGACTCCCTTGGTGTCGAACCCGGTGACCTCGAAGCCGTGGCGTTGCCGCAGGATCTCGCCGACTTCGGCGGGGGTGCGGGCGTCGTCGTACGGCGACGGCGGGATCTGCTGTGCGGTCAGGGTGCGGCGGGCTGCGCGCTCCTTCAGCCGGCGCGCCAGGATCGGGTCGGCGCCGGTGGTCATCGCGTCGACGCGGGCGGTGACGCGGTCGCTACGTTGCGCGGCAGCGGCGGCGCGGCGGCGGGTGCGTACGGCTTCGCTGACGCGGATCGCGCGCGGCGGGGCGGGGTTGTCCGGCGTCCACACGCGGATGGTGTGGCGGCAGTTCGGGTGGAACAGGCCGCGGGCGCGGGCTTCGGCGAGCGAGCACATGACCTCGACCCGGACGGTTCGGCCGGTGCTGTTGTCGCGGGCGATCGCGCCGGCGGTGCTGCCGGTGATCGAGATGACCTTGCCCTCGAACGGCCTGCATACCTCGCAGGCGCCGGGGACATCGGAGACGATGAACAGGTCATAGCCGGTCGCGACGAGCTGTGCCATGTAGCCGTCGATTTCGGCTTCGCTGATGGCGCCCCGGATCTGGGCCTCGACGTAGGCGACGAGTTCGCGGCGGCGGCCGCGCTGGTCGATCAGGCCGGTGAATCCGCGGCGGGCTTCTCGGCGCATGATGCGGTCCAGGGTGCGTCGGTGGGTGCCGGCGTCGTCGACGCGTTCGTCACGGACGGCTTCCTCAGCGGCGCGGCGCACGGTCTGCTCGGCGGTGCGGGGCAGGCCGCGGTTGACATCGTCGAGGGCTTCCAGGACGCGGTCGATGATCGCGCGGGTGCGGCGGTCGTCGGTGTGTGCCCGCCGGGAGCCGATGTCGTCGCGGGCGGCGGCGGTGCCGTCGGCCCAGGCGCGTTCGATCGCCTCCTGCACGAGCGCGGGTGCGCGGTCTCCGGCGTCGGCGACGATGCGGCGGACCTGCTTGCGGAAGCTGGGCAGGGCGCTCAGGATCCGCAGCAGCCAGCGGCGGCCGAAGCCGTCCAGTCCGAGGATGCGGGCGATCGTCTTCCACAGGGCGAGCTCGACCACCTTGTACAGGCGCACGAGCGGTCCGGCGCCGCGGTCACCGTTGGACGGGGTGAGAGGCATCAGACCTCCGCGTCGTCGTCCGGCTTCTTCGTCGGGGCAGGTTTGCCAGCGGGCTGGCCGAAGGGGTCCTGGCCGTCGCCGGCGGGGTCGAACTCGGCGGTGTGGTCGGGCACCATGACCTCGACCTCGTCCTTGATCCGGGCGACCTCTTCGTCGACCTCGTCGTTGGACCAGTTCGGGTGTGCTTCCCGGACGGCGGTCTCGATCGACATGGCCTGCGCGGCACGGAAGTTCGCGATGGACTGCGACAGCGACAGCAGGTCCTGGTCCACGCGGACCGGGAACTTCATCTCCGGGTCGGCGGTGATCGTGTAGCTGCCGCCGTAGATGGCGCGGTCCAGCTCGAGCATGACGCGGGCCAGCGGTTGCACCGCGGCCTGCCAGTAGAGGATCTTGCGGGCGCGGGTGCGCGCGGAGCGATCCTTGCGGGCCGAGACCTCGGTAGCGGTGATCGCCGCGGTCTCGCCGTCTTCGTCGAAATCACCCGCGCTGTAGCCGGCGGCGCGCAGGATCTGCTTGAGCAGCTTCTCGCAGGTCGCGGCATGCTCCTCGACACGGATCGCGAACTGCTCGGCCTGAACGAGGCGGGTGCCCTTCTCGTCGTTGAGCGCGGCGCCGTCGGCGGGCACGCCGGTGAAGATCTCGCGTTCCTTGTCGAACATCGAACCGGCGCCGGGCCCTTGGTCCTCGAGCAGTTCCTGGGAGACGAACAACCGGGCCTTGGCCAGGTCGAGGTCACGCATCCATGACGACCACGCCTCATCCAGCGCGTCGAAGAGGTGCTCGACGCCTTCGAAGTCGCTACGGCCGAGTGGGGACAGGCCGGGTACGTTGCGCCAGCGGCGGGCCGGACGCACGTTGGGGACGTAGCAGGCAGTCAGGTCCTCGACGCCGGTCGGGATCGAGGATTCGGCGTCGACGAGGTCCGCGGCCCATGCGGTGGCGTCCATCTCGGCCAGCGGCATCCGGCGGCCGATGTTGTCGTCGTCGCCGCAGAACAGCGCGTGCTCGATGCGGCCGGGTTCGTGGTGCTCGAGGTGGCGCCAGGTGCCGCGCTTGTCCTTGCCGACGATGGTCCAGAACGTCACCGCGTGCAGGCGGCCGTAGCGCCATTGCGGGATCGCGCAGTCGGGGGCGACCGCGCTGATCATGACCTTGTCGGTGGCTTCCTGGTCCCACCACAGGCGCAGGAACACCCCGCCGAGGGCGGCCTGGATTTCGGCGGCTTCGAGGAATATGGCGAGGGTGTCGGCGTCGTCGAGCAGCGTGTTGAGGCGTTCCTGCGCGGCTTCGTTGTCGCTGGTGTCGCCCTCGGAGAAAAGCCACGACGGCGGCTGCCCGAACAGCAGGTCGGCGCTGGTGGTTGCCAGGTCCGACGGGGCCGGGATGTGCAGGCGGGCCGTGTCCTCCTGCAGGACCGGGCGGCCCCACCAGAATCGAGCCAGCCGGCCGACGATCCCGCCGCGGAACTGCGATGGGCGCGGGTTGGGGATCAGTCCGCCGGGGCGGTAGATCTCCTGCAGGGCCTCGGTGTCGCCTTCCCACCAGGCCGAGTGGACGAAGTAGCCGTCTTGGGCGGTGTCCCAGGGCTTCGGCGGGAACTTGCCGGAGAATTCGGGCAGCGCCATGCCACCTCCAAAGGGTGTCAGCGCGCCGGATTCAGGCGGACGCTATGAAGTTGGGGGTGCGGCGGGAGCCGTCAGAACACGTTGAGGTTCGACCAGCCGCGCTGGTTGTGTGCGCCGACCATGAGGCCGAGCATTCCGGCGGGTGACCACACGCCGTACTGGTTGAGCATGTACTCCGAGGAGCGCTCGGCTTCGAGTGCCGGGCAGCCGAACAGTGTGCGGCCTTCGAATTCCTGAGAGTAGAAGTGGTGGTAGTGCGCGGTGAAGAACAGCGAGGTCTCGCCAAGCTGTTCGGTGCGGCCGAGGATCTGGCGCTCGATCGCGTTGCGGGTGCGGGTTTCGCTGGAGGAGCCGCGCCCCTTCTCGATGTAGCCGTGGGAGAAGTAGCAGTCCACGCCCGAGAGTGTCAGGGTGATCGCGGGGTCGCCGGCGCCGATGTGCCAATCGATGGCCGGCGCTGCGCCGTGTTCGGCGAGTTCGTCGAACAGCTTGCGGACCTGTCGCGCGATGTGGGTGGAGGCATTGTCACCCTGGCTGGTGACCGGCTCCTTCGACCCGTTGCGGGTCCATTCGCCGTGGTTGGAGATGACCGACGAGACCGACAGTGGCAGGCCGAGCGAGGCGGCTTCCTTGATCGTCCACACGCGCAGGTCGAAGTCGAGTTCGAGCTGCCGCGACATGTTCAGCTCCACCGTGTGGGGCTGGTTGCCGTAGTTGTTGCAGACGCCCTCGGTTTCGTCGCCCATAAACGCGACGTGCACGCCGGCGAGTTCTGGTGCGAGCATTTGCGCGAGCACCAGGTGCGCTTCGACGCCGCGGCGCCAGTTCGCGACGGCTTCCTCGGTGCCCTTCTTCCCGAGCTGGGGGTCAGCGACGAGGATCACGTATGTGCTGCCGTCGCGCCGCTGTACTGGTCTCGGCAGCGGGTGCGCGCGCAGGGCTTCCTGCCAGGCCGCCAACGTTTCCGGGGAAACATCGGTGGACCTGCGGCGACGGAATCGGGCGCTGTAAGCGTAGAGCTGGACGACATCACGGGTGCCGTTGTCGAGGCCCTTGGACTGCTGCCAGGTCGACATTCGGACGGTGTCGTCGACAACCTCGAATTCGGTCGCGTCCAGATTGAACAGCGCGAATACCGTCGACCAGTCGTCATTGATCGGGCCGTCGACGACGACGTTGTTGACGGTTGCGCCGTCGCTGGTGACGTCGATCGAGCCTTTGTTGATCGGGTCGCGGCTTGCGAGGTTCGCGACGTCGTCGGCCAGGCTCACGCGGCGGCCTCCCCGGTGTAGCAGCCGCACCGGTTACGGCAGTGGGCACGGAAGCGGGTCTCGGCGGCGTCACAGCCGTGCCGGACGGCGACGCGCCACAGATCGGACACCGGTCGGCCGCTGGCCAGATGCGTCTGGAACGCCGCGCGGTCGGCGTCGTCGAGCTGGGCCAGCCACACACCGGTTTTGCACAGCACCGGCTCGCGGCGAGCGACCTCGCTCAGATCGTCGGCGAAAGACATTCCAGCCTCCAAGATCGATTTACATCAATCGTAAAAGTGGAGGCAAACCCGGAATTTCTACGCAGCCTCAAGCAATTCGTCATCGGGGTCGTCGCGGTTACCCGGCAGCGAACCGAGTTTGATCCAGCGACGCCATTTCCGTTCTTCGGTGACGAGCAGGTAGCGGACGGCGTCGATACCGTGGTCGTTGAGTTTCACGACCTGGTCCTTGCCCTCTTCGCTGGCCTTGTCGTCCCAGACGTAGCTCGGGATCTCCTTCAGCAGCTCCGGGCAGCGGTCGGTGAATTTGAGCCGCTTCGCCGAGATCAGCGCCACCATGGTCCGGATCCCGTACAGCACGTCCTTGTGCGCCTTCAGCGACGACACCCCGTCCTGCTTGAGCTGGACGCGGAAGTCGGCGGCCGCGGCGTCGACGACGGTGCGGTAGCGGGCGCGGGGTGGGTTGTCCGGGTCGTCGTCGGGGTGGTGCGGCCCGGCCATCCACGTCCGAACGCCTTGGGACAGTTCGACGTTCGACCAGCGGGCTTCTTCTTTGCCTGCCTTGTACCGCCATTCGTCCATGCAGTACAGGACGTCGTCGACACCGTGGCCGATCATGACGGCGTGGGTCGGGTTGGTGGTGCCGTGGTCGATGCCGACGCCGAGGATCCACCGCATCTCCGGCAGGTCCTCCCAGCGGATGACGTGCTGGTCGCGGTCGTAGGTGTCGAACACAGCGCCCTCCGCGGCGACCCAGTCGCCCAGGATGAATCGTCGGTAGAAGACCCCGGTGAACTCGGCCTTCTTGCGGGCGATATAGGCCGGTTCGAGCTTCGGGTTGTCGTCCATCCAGAAGTGGAAGACCTTCAGGTCCATCTCCGGCTCGTCGGCGCGGTCGATGAACTTGGTCTTGAGGTAGTGCTCCGGGTTGTCGGGGTTGGTCGTGGCCAGCAGCCGCGCGCCAGGCACCGACAGGCGGCCTTGCAGCTGGGTCCAGAAGTTCTCCGGGATCAGCGTGGCTTCGTCGACCATGGCCAGGTAGGCGGTCAGGCCGCGGATCTTGGCTTCGGCGCCGACGTCGTTCGCGCCGACCAGGTGCACGACGCGGCCGAGGATGATCGCGGTGCTCGAGCCGCGGGTGTGGTGCACCGCGCGGGAGAACGCGCCGTAGATGGCTTCGTCCTTCATCGGCTCGACGATATTGCGTTCGATGGTCTGCAGCGTCCGGCCGACGATCAGGATCAAGCCGTTCGACGGGGCGCGGGCCACGGCGAGGAAGAACGCCACGATCGAGGCGATCGTCTTGCCAGAGCGGATCGCGCCGGTCCAGATGGCGGTGGACGCGGTCTCCGATTCGACGATCGACATGATCTGCTTGCGCGACATCGGCAGCGACGCGGGAATCGAGGCGGGCAGCTTCGTCACTCCGGCTCGCCCTCGTCTTCGCCCTCGGGTGCGGGTTCGGCGGCGTCCTCGGCTTCGTAGATGGCGTGCATGGTGTGCAGCGCCTCGACGAGCTGGGACACCATCGAGGTGGCGTCATCGCCGACGGTGGCCTTCGCCTCGGCGACCGCGCGGAGTTCGGCGGTCTTGTAGCTGCCGGTCAGCTTGGCGCGCTGGTCGATGATCGCCAGGGCGCGGTCGATCTTCCACGTGTCGCCGTGGGTGGCGTCATCCCAGATACCGGCCCACATCGCGTCGAGGCGGGACAGCTCGAGCGCGAGGTACTCCTCCGCGTTCTCGCGGGTGATCGCCGCGACGGCTTGGGTGATGTAGCGGCTCACGGTGGAGCTCGATACGCCGAACTCGGCGGCGATCTCGGATTGCGACTTGCCGGCGAGGCGCATCTGCAGTGCTCGGTCGCGTCGCTCTTGGGTCTCGACGAGCTTCTCGACGGGGACGGTCTTCTTTCGGGCCATGACTGGCGGGACCTCCAGGGCGCGGCGGGCTCCTGGCCGGACTCGCGTTCTAGGTGGTGGGGACGGCCGCCGCCTGGGCGAGCCGGGAAAGCGGCACCACTCGGGTGCCGGTTGTTGCGTTAACGGGTTGGATCAGTGCCAGCCCGTGGTGGGTGTTGAGCACCCGGTAGGTGCCGGGGATGTCGGTCCGGTAGACGAGGTCACCAGGGGCGATCTTCATTTCCACACCTTCGGGAGACGCGCGTACGGGTCGACCCGCTCGGGGAGCAGGTTCAGCAGGTGCGCGGCCGTGATGAGGATGGCGGCGCGCACGAGCAGCGGATGCCGCTCCAGGCCGCGGTCGACGCCTTCGGAGAGCAGTTCGCCCTCGGGCGCGATGATTTCGAGTGCGGTGACGACGCCGGCCAGGGTGAGCCAGAGGTGCCCGGCGCGGATCTGGGAGCGCCGCACGGGCTATTCCTCTTCGTCGTGGATGACGATGTCGGGGAAGGTGAGGGCGGCGCGCCTCTGTTCGAGCATGCCGAGCTGTACGTGCGGTGGGACAGCGTCGTCGCGGGTGAACGTGCCCACCGCGGTCCAGATGTCGCCGTCCGCGTCGTAGCCGCGGCGTACCGCGATCACCATGTAGTCGGTGAGCAGTCCGGGCTCGTCGTCGCCGGGATCGTAGGCGCGCCAGACGGTGTCGATCGCGTCGGTCAGGGCGTCGTCGGCGGCCTGCTGTTCAGGGGTTCGTGGCATCGGCGGCCCACCTCAGCTTGTCGGGCGAGTAGCCGGACCAGTGGATGTCACCGACCACGACCACCGGGGTCTGCAGGTAGCCGAGTTCCCGGACAGCGGCGGCCGCGTCCGGGTCCTCGGTGACGTCGATCAGCGTGTACTCGGCCCCGAGCTGCTCCAGCTTCTTCTTCGTAGCGTTGCAGGGCTGGCAGTCGGGCTTGGTGTACACGGTGATCAAGATTCGGTCAGTTCCTTATTCAGTTGGTCGATTTCGGCCTCGGCGGCGGCCTGTGCCTCGGCAAGCGCTCGCTGCGCCCGCGCAAGGCGTAGCTCCGCGTCCAGCAGGCTGAACTGCGCGCTCTGCAGCGCCAGGGCGGCCTCGGCCGCCTCACGTTCGGGCGCGTCGAAGTAGCTCACGATGGCTCCAGCTCAGTAGATCTCGCGGTACCAGACGCCCCGCGCGTAGTTCGCGTACGACCAGGGGTTGAGGTCGTAGTTGCCGTGGACGCCGGTGTGCAGGTAGCCGTGCGGGCCCGCGTCCTCGTTGCACACCCAGTCGCCGGCGTTGCACACCGTCAAGACCGGGAAGTCGCCGAAGTCGGCGTCGGTGCCCGCGGCGCCAGCGAAGATCCCGATCAGCTCGGCGGGACCGGCGAGGGGGTTGCCGGCGAGGCCGTCGCCGCCGGGTCCAGCCGCGCGCTTGGGGTCGGAGACGAGGATCGCGGTGGCGTTGGGGACGTCCTTGTGCTGGGAGACCCAGACGTGGACGACCGCGGCGCCGCCGGAGTGGCCGAGGATCTTGATGTGGGAGCCGGGGCAGCGGCCGCGGTATTCCCAGAACAGCCGATTCAACTCGCGGACGCCGTCGTTGATGCTGATGCTGTTGTAGCCGACGGGCTGGTCCGAGGGGATGTACAGGGAGGGCTGGCCGAGGTTCGGCGGGAAGGTTTCCAGGTCGATCTGGAAGCCGCCGACGCCGAACGCGAACGTGTCCGGGCAGCCGCCGGGGCCGTCGGCGCTGGCCGCTGGTGCGGCGAGCAGGCTCGCGGTGATGGTGGACGCGGTCAGCGCGACAGCAGCGAGCAGCCGGGTGAGGGTGTGGATCATGGGGGCCTCCTGGCCTGGTGAAGCTGGGCCCGCCGGACTCCTAGGTAGCGGGAATGGTCCGGCGGGCGGGCCGCGGCGCGCTGTGCGCTGGCTCGCGGCCCCGCCACCTAGAGGCCCTGCGGCGCGCGCGGCGTGAGATCAGCGCGGCGGCCCCGAGTGCGGGAATGGGGCACGAGGGTGGTGGCGAAATCTGGGGTACTCGAGTACGGTCGTGGTAGACGCCCCCGCGAACGTTCACGTTGGCCGCCTCTTCGCTGAATGCGGTCTTGCCTCTGCCCCTCCGGGTTACGCGAGCGGGGGCTTCGCCATACCCTCAGGCGGCCGTGTCGAACGGCGAGCCGAAATCCTGTACACGCTGCGGGAATAGGTCTGCGGACCAGTCAGCGGTCAAGTGCAGCTTCTCCCGGCCGTTGACAACCGTCGGCATCTCGACCGAGAACCCGGCCAGCGCAGCAGACCATCGAGTGCCCGACTGGTCCATCGTCAGGTACATGCGGAAGTCGCTCTTGGTGCGGCCGTGGTCGATGATCGCTCGCGCGGGCGCCGAGCCGACAGGCATGGTCACGAACGACTCGCCGTCGGCGAAGGTGTGTACGAGGTTGAAGTCCTTGTCCCACAGCTTGACTTGGCGGCCGTCGCACGCAGTCAAGGCATCACACATCGTCGTCCTCCAGCCGGGTTTTGCGGCTGACCTTCACGAGGCGGGCGAAGACGGTGAGTGTGACCTGCACGGCTTGGTTGGCGCCGATCGTCATCTCGTGGACGGTGACAGGGGCTTCGCGCGGCACCAGGACGGGTTTCCCGTTGATGCGGACTTCGCGGGGGACGATGATACCTGCGGCGCCGGACCGGTCGTCGCTGTCGGTGTACTCGATGACTTCGATGTCGCAGCAATCGGGGATGTCGGCCATTCGGGTCTCCTGGTCTGTACGATCGCCGCGTGAAGAAGGGCTCCGATGCCGACTGGCTGCGGCGACTGGGGGAAATCGTTGTTGCGCACCGAGAATCGCTTGGAATCTCAAACCGTCACGAGTTCGCGCACCTGACCGGCCTTTCCTACCGGCTTCTCGGCGACCTTGAGCGCGGCCGCCGCGCGCTTCATCCGGCCACCTACGCGGTCCTTGAGAACGCGTTGGACTGGACTCCGGGCAGCGTGGACCGGATCGCGGATGGCAAGGACCCGGTTCGGCTTGTCCGGGTAGAAGCGCATGGTGACGAGGTGACCGTGATGTTGCAGTCGGTTCCTGACGAGGTGTTGATGGCTGAGCTAGGTCGTCGTTTGGCCGTGCGGCGGCAGATCGGGCTCCACGGTCGCGACGTCGAGTTCACCGGGTAGGTAGCGCCGACAGCCGCAGTCCGGGCCGCCTTTCGGGCACGCGCGGTCCAGCACCTCGGCGGGATCCTCGTATTCGTCTGCCCAGCGCAGCAGCGCGCGCTTCTCGCGGGTGCGCTGCGTTTGCTTGTCCGGCTGGTCGCCGCAGCCCTCGACGCAGCCGAAGCACTTGTGCATGTGCCCAGTGCCGCGGCCGTACACGAGCGGACGAGCGCCAGTCGCGCCGAGCATCCGAGCCACCGCGGCTAGACGCTGTGGGCGTCGTAGGCGAGCAGGACGTCCGGGTGCAGCGGATCGAGCACTCGGTCGATCTCGGAAACGAACCCGTCGACGTGGTCGGAATCCTCCAGACCGAAGTGGATGCCGATCGCCTCCGCGACGCACCGCACCGTTACTCCAGGTGCTTCTTCACGGTTCCAGATGTTCTCCACCAAGGTCCTTCCGGGGTCTCGCATGCGGCGTCATGACACCTGCACGGCAAACCGTCGAGGATGCATGGGACATTGATGTCCGCATCATCCGGGTAGCCGTGCTCGTCGCGCCAGGCCGCGGTCGCGCGCTTCTCGCGTCGACGGACGGCACTGTGCGTCGGCGGGCGGCAGCAGCCAGCCGAGCAGTTCGGGTGAACCATCATCGCCACGGAGCACCGCCAGATACATCTGAAAAAGAAACCCGCAGCTCAGTGGCCGAATCCGGCCGACCGGCGGATTACATCTGAAAAAGGGACCGCGCCGGCTACAGGCGCCCCCCGCGCGTCTTCGTCGTCAGGTGCCATGCCATGCAACGGCACTGGTACACCCTTCGCGCTGGGTTACCGCCGCCCGGCGGAATCTTCCACGTGCGGCCCTTGGCCTGCATCGCGGCCTCCCGCGTCGGGAAGGACCGCTTCTCAGGATGAGGGCACAAGTCGCGGTTCTGCTCGCGGGCATGGTTCGCGGCCTTCTCTTCGGTCTTGCCACGGGTGTGTCCCGTCCACGACTTGCCGCACGAGCAGGTCACGATGTAGTCATGCTGTCCGCGCTTCTCCAGCGTGTACGTGTGCGGCTCCACGCGGCCAGGATACCTAGGTGGGGAGCTGTATCGTGGTCCCCGTCTTCCACAGACCGGGCCTACCTACGGGCAAGGCGTCCCGGCTCTTTCATGACCGACCGGCTTCTACAGTCGTCCCGCCATATTGTCCGGCCGGATGGAGTCGAACCACCAATGCCCGAAGACAGCTGATTTACAGTCAGCCTGCACCACCAGGTGCACGACCGGTTGGGGTGACCGGTGGGCCTCGACCACTTCGGCTTCGGCCACAGTCGATCCAGGAGGAGTCGAACCTCCGACACACGCCGTATCAGGGCGCTGCTCTAACCACTGAGCTACAGACCGTGGGATAGCCCGGCTGCCCTTGCGGGGAGGTCGGGCCATTGCGGGCCTCCGCCAGGCTTCGAACCCGGAACCTGCCGATTACGAAACGGCTGCTCTGCCAGTTGAGCTACGGAGGCGTATGTCTGCCCGGCGCGACTCGAACGCGCGATTTCCTGCACCCAAGGCAGGCGGGATGGCCAAACTTCCCTACGGGCGGATGTTGATGCGGTGGCGGGATTCGAACCCGCGACTCTGGCTTATGAGACCAGCGAGGTAACCGAGCTGCTCCACACCGCAATGTATTCGCCGCGAGGTCCTGTTACCGCTGCCGCAGGTTCCGCGAATTCTCCCGGTCGCTACTCGGGAGCCGTATTGCGCGGTCCCCGCAGCCTCGCCGTCCGGCGAGTAATCTGCGGGGCCACTTCCGACCACATCCGCGAACGGGTCGGCTACAGATTCAACGATACGGCCGCGGTCAAACCGTTTCAGGAGAGTCCGATCGGGTCGCCGAGCACTGCGCCGTCCGTGTGCCGAAGCGGCCAGAATGTCTGTGGGTTGCCGTGCTCGTCCATGAACAGGATCCACTTGGTCCCGTCGCCGCGGATGCCTTCGATCCAGCCGGTGTGGGCCTGGAACTGCTCGCGGGACACCTCGTTGCCGGCGGCGTCGCAGTGGATGCGGGTGGCGATGGCCTCGGCGGGCTTGTAGCGGCCGATGGTGATGTTATGCATGGATGCTCCGGTGTGTTGTGCTGGAACATCCATCCAGCGAGGGTGTGGGTCAGACGCGCGGCGGCCAGTTCCAGTGGCCCGGCGTGGGGGTTTCCGCGAACGGGACGCGTTCCTTGTGGCTGGTGCCGTTGCGGTAGATGACGAACAGGTCCACGGTGTCGTCGCCGTAGACGTGGGTGACCTTCGCCGCGACCGGCTCGGGCAGGTGTTCGCCGCCGGGCGTGCCGAACGTCTGATAGTGGACGTCGCGGCTGATGGACGGTTTCTGGCTCATGTGCCCCCCGAGAGATTCGAACTCCCAACATCCTGATCCTAAGTCAGGCGCCTCTGCCAGTTGGGCCAGAGGGGCGGGCCCGGCCGAGTTTCGCTTCATTGAGAGGCGTAGCCGGGGTGCTACTACCCGGAGAAGCGTGTACACGTTCCGAGGTTCGCTTTGCCAGGACGGGGAGAATCGAACTCCCGACACGCGGGTTTGGAATCCGCTGCTCTGCCACTGAGCTACATCCCAATGTGACGGACGCTGGCTGTTTCTAGTACTGCGCCAGTCGTTTACAGGCACCCATCCGTCCAGGGGCCGCCCGTCGTCGTCACCGCGGCGGGGAGTGCGTGCCCCTGTTGCCCCGGCGACTCCCTGTCGCCGGACCGCGAAGTTAGTGGGTGGGGAGTTTCCTAGGCTCCGACCGGGGCATGGACCGTAAGGCATGTAGTCCCCGGTGCTGCGACTTGCCCGCTGAGGCATCGGTTTCCGGCCGCTAAGCCTTCCCTCAGGCACTTGCCCGTCGGGTTGCCGACATCGCACACATTCGCGGCCCGGTCACGCATTAGCCGCTCACTCTGTCACCACCAGCGTCGGCCGCTAAACCGACGCTTTGTGCCCCCCGCGCGATTCGAACGCGCATCTACGGCTGTTTGAAGGCCGCGCCTCTGCCGTTGGGCCAGAAGGGCAAATGTCCCCGCGCCCTGGAATTGAACCAGGTCCCTGACGCATCTTTCAGCGACCGCTCTACCGGTGAGCTAGCCGGGGACTATTCAGTTTTTGCCATGAGGGCTGTCGCCTGGTCGGGTCGCCGACTGGATTTTGAGACAGCTCACGCAGGGATAAAGATATCGGGCAGAATCCGAGAAACCGACGCACCAGATAACGATTCGGTAACGATGAATTCCACGCCAACTATAGTTGCGCTACGCCAACTTTAGTTGCCGCCACCCCCGACGCCGAGGCTGGTCACGACGTCACCTCCTCGGTGAGCTGCGCATCGAGGTACGCCTTCGCCCGCAGGATCAGCAAGGTGAGCGTGTCCAGCAGCGACCGCACCAACAGCAGGTCCCCGCGCGCCGTCGCGTTCTCGACCGCCGTCCCGTACCGGTGGATATCGGCCAGCACCGCGGCGCGCTGCCCGGCCGTCGGGTGATGCCACAGCCGATGGTCGGCCAGCCGCTCGGTCGTCGAGTCGCCGAGCAGGGTGTTGCAGTCCGGGCAGTAGTACATAATCAGCTCCACAACTCGGGCATGATGTCGACGAAGTCGTGGCGGGCCTGTCGAATGCGTTCGTTGTAGGCCGCGGTGCGTTCACGGAGCGCTTCATGCACCGCCTCCTCCTCCGGTGTCTGCGGAATCATCCGACGAAGGCCGTTCGGAAGCACTTCCCAGTAGTCCTCACTGGTCCGGCCCGGCGGGTACAGGATCGCCAACTCGGCGTCGGTGAAGCGCGGAGGCTCTTCTGACAGGCGGTCGACCAACTCCTGATAGTGGGCACGGCGCTCGGGCGGGCACTGCACGACGGAGTGGTCCATGTGGTAGCGCAGCGACGCGATCGCGAGATCATTGAAGCTCGCATCGAACTCGTCAAGGATCCAGTCGAGCGACATCGGCGGCAGGCCGGTCAGCTCACGGTATGTCTTGCCGCGGCCGTGGAGTTCGATGTCCCACCGCCACAGCGGGATGCACCACACATGCTCAGTCAACCGGCCGCGCGAGTGAGACCACCGCGACCCCGTCGACCACTCCGGATAGTGCGTCTGAATCGACATCCACCCGAGACGCGGGATGCTCAGCGACTTGTACATCAGCGGTCGTCCCCATTTCCTCCGAGCACGCCGCGCTCCCGGCGGGACGCGAGCTTCGCCAGGTTCGCGACCGCGATATCGCCCAGCGACAGGCCGAGTTCGTGGGCGGTCATCGCAACGTACCAGAGCAGGTCACCCAGCTCCTTACCCATCGCGTCCCGCTGCACGACGGTGAGCTCGCCGGCGTGGTCGCGCAGCAGCTTCTTCACCTTGCCCTGCACTTCCCCTGCTTCGCCGAGGCCCAGCGCGCAGTACAGCAAGCCCGTGAGCTCGCCCTGGCCGGGATAGATCGCAGTGTCGGCCGCGCGGGACTGGTACCCGTCCAACGTCTCAGCCAAGGTCGGTCTCCTTCGGGTTTGCGATCTCGATCAGGACATCGGCGTGACAGGATTTGTCGAGCGGGCACCAGCAAGCCAGGTCCCGGCCACCCAACTCGGCGCGCACGTGGGCGAGCAGTTCACCGCGGCCGAGGTTGTCCAGATCGCGGCCCAGGACGTACAGCCGGTACAGCTCGACGCACTGATCGCGGGTAGCGAGCCGCACGTCATGCCAGAACCCGACCGGTATTCCGGCGTCATCCGTGCCGGTGCAAAAGAAGGTCCGCTGCCCAGTGGTCTTGTGCAGGCGGCCCTCGTACTCCCAGTCGGCGGCGACGCCGGGGACACGGATCTGGGCCTGGCCGACGACGAACGGATTGCCCCACTTCGTGCCGCGCCCGACGTAGACGGCGCCGTCGGGCATCTTCCAGCCCTTCGTGCGTTTCCGCTGAATGCGCTCAGGCATAGTCGGCCTCCAGCCAGACCAGCCGGCGCGTCATCCGCGATCCCATGTAGGCCAGCCAGTACAGCGGGTGCCATCGGCTGACGCGCCGGTAGTGGTCCCCGCGGAGCTGGCGCACGTACCATCGGCCGTCCTCGCCCTCGCCGAGCAGGAGCAGGGTGTCGGCGCACACGCGGTCGGCGGTCTCGGTCCAGTGCTCAACGCGGTCAGCCACGGCCGTCCTCCTCGGTGGGGATGTACACGGCCAGCAGGGGGCCGCCGCAATCGGCGTGGCCCTCTAGGTCTGCGCCGTCGTAGCGCTCGTCCTCGTCGCCCCACGCCGCCCAATGGATGTGGTCGTGTGTGCCGCCGTCGATCTCGTCCTCGACTTCCGACGGGCTGCACGCGCGCCGCCAGATGCAGGGGTCGGGGTTCGGGCAGTCGACGTGGAACAGGATCGTGCCGACGGGGAGCGTGTCGGCCTCGGCGGCCGTGGTGATCTCGCGGGCGGGTGGACGCACGCCCGCGGCGAGGATGGACGCGGCGAGCTTCCCGCGGCGGTATTCCTGCATCGCGTGAGCGCGGTGCTCGAAGCTGGGCCAGTCGGGGCGCCGGTGGTACTCCCGCTCGTCCTCCGGCCAGGTTTCGACGTACGGGCCTCGGTCAAGGTTCAGGCCGCTGCCCAGGATCACGGCGGCCAGGGTGTCGCGGTCGCTCATCGTCGTCCTCCTCGGGTGGTCACGACGCCGATGACGTAGCCAACGGCGAGGGAAATCCAGATCCAGATGTCCATCACGCCTCCTCGGAGAGAAGTTCGGCCGCGCGCTGCCGGATCGACTCGTCGGCGCGGACCAGGTAGTGGGCGAACCCCGTGTACAGCTGCTCGACGCTGCCCATCTGCATGGTCGGGTTCAGGTCGAATCGGAGCCCGTGGCCAGCGAGGTCGGTGACGAACTCCTCGAGCTCGGCGACACGGGCCTGCAACTCGACCATCGTCGGCGCTGGGGTGTCGACACGGCGGTACTTCGACCGCAGGCTGCTGTAGTTCGTGCGCCGCTCCCGAGTCGACCCGGAAGTGCCTTTCACCAGCAGCTCGCAATCCCACTTCGACGCGAACAGCATGTCCACCACGACAACCGCGCGTTTGCCGTCCTTCGATACCCACTCAGAACCGGGCAGGTCAGTGAAGTTCATCAGGCTGCCTTCCTTGGATTGGTGGCCGAAATGGCGCGGTAGTAGTCATCGGCAACCGCTTCGAAATCAAGTTCCGGGTGATGCCAGACGCGGCACCGTGCACGCGCGCACGCCAAGCAGGTCCGGCCGCCCTTCTTCTTCCACAGGGCCATGACGAGGTTCGGGTGCTCGAGAGGGTGGCCGCGCGGGCACTCGCGCTTGTTCACGTTGTGGTCTGTTCCGTGGCGCCGGCGGTCCCGCTGGTTCTCAGAGTGTGAGTCCCACCGGAGGTTGGACACCGCGTTGTTGCGCGGGTCACCGTCGTTGTGGCACACCTCCATTCCCTCGAACGGGCCGCCCAAGAACGCGATCGCAACGATGCGATGGACCAACGTCGCGGTGGACTTTCCGCGACTTGCCAGATGCACGCTCACATGGCCCAGCGCGTTGATGCCGATAGGCGCCAGGATCTGACCGCGTGAGGTGCGGAGCGCACCTCCACGACACCGGACCAGTCGATCCAACGACCGGACTCGGCCAGCGTCTGAAACCTCGTACTGCCCCTCGTAGCCGACTACCGGCAGCCACGTCTCAGAAGTCGTCATGGTCAGGCACCCCCAGCCGCATCAGCGGGACGCCAAGTCGGTACCAGAGGCGGCACACGGAAAGTCTGTCGTCGAATGCGCCCAGCACGTGAAAGCGATTCCGGATGTGCTCGTCAAACAAGCCGCTTTTCACCAGGTAGTCCGGCCGTTTGTCGCCCGCGGCGCGCATGTGCAGCTCGGTGAACATGACGCCGTGGTTGAGCAGCCAGTCGGCGGTCTCGGTCATGCAGTCGGAGTCGCGGCCGGACAGCACGATGATCGCGGAGTCGGCGGCCAGCTTCTGCACGACCTCGATGGTGTGCGCGATCGGCAGGTCGTCCTTGACCCGGCTGTAGTCGTAGATGTCGCGGTCCGGGTGCTTCTGCGCGAGCGTCCCGTCGACATCCACGATCCACGCAGGCGGCAGCGACGGGTCGGGCTCGTAGGGCACCGGGTAGAAGTACAGGTCCGGGGACGGTTCGACCGGCGCCCACATCTTGCGCGGGAAGCGTTTGGCCAGCGCGCGGATCGCGTCCTCCCCCACCGTCCGGCCGCCATCCGCGCCGCGGGCGGCGTCACGGCGGACACATTCGTCTACGGGGGTTTCGAGGTCGATCACCTCGACGTCCGCGCCGTGCAGGGCGGCGAAGTTGGCCCAGCCGCGTGTCCACTGGGCGCGCAGGTTCATGGCGTCGACGAACACGTCGTAGCCGCCGTCGAGCAGGGCCGCTGCTTGGGCGCGTTCGGCTTTCGAGATGATCTCTTCCTGCGCGTGCGTGAGTCGGCCCTCCGCGGCGAACAGGGTGGCGCGCAGGTCGTCCCGCGACACCCGAGCCAGGTTGGGGTTGTCCGCGTGCATCCGCCGGAACAGGCTCGACTTCCCCGCCCCCGGCCAGCCGCGGGGAATGATCACCCGCGGGCTGGCCGGGACCGGGATCACGTCGACCAGATCGGTGGCGGTCATGCTGCGACCCCACCTTCGGCCTCCAGGTCGACGGTGTTCTCGTCGTCGAGGGCTTTCGTCTCGTGCTGGAGGAAGATCGGCGACTTGGCCTTCAGTGTGGTCGGGTGCAGGGTGTCGACGGTGCGGATGCACACGCCTTCGTCGACGAGCTTCTTCGACCCCGACAGCGGGACCGCCTGGCCGTAGCCCTCGTCGTAGTAGCGGCGGTCGATCCAGTCGGCGGGGTCGAAATCCTTGTGCGCCAACTCCGTCAACACCGGCACCGTCTTCAGGCCGAGGTTCGCGCACCACTCGACGAGCTGGCCCCACGCGAGGTCGGTGATCAGGCCCTGCGGGTTGACGTGCGCGACACGGTACACGTACAGGTCAGCCTCGCCCTGGGGGACGTTGTAGGTGTAGCCGGACTGGATCGGTTCGCCCTCGGGCGTCCAGCCGATGAGTTCGCCATAAACGACGAACCCCTCGGGAATCAGACCGTCGAGGCGACGCCCGTAGTGCGTCCAGACGTCGCCGTTGAAATCGGCTGCCGTATCAGTCTTTCCAGTTGCCCGCGCCAGCAGCTTCTTCAGCATGCTTCTTCCTCCGGTGATAGTCCTGCGAGTAGGTGTTTTCCGCGTCCTTGCACGGTTGGCAGCGGCAGGAGTAGAGGCCGTACATCGCGCGGGTGCCGTGCTGGACCCGCCCCTTTTCCTGTCGCCGTGGAGGTCGGGTCTCGTTGTGGGCCAACATCTCGCCGATACGGTTCGACCTTCGTGTACCCATGTACGGGAGAATCGCTGTCACGACGTTGAGCACCTCGCGACGGTTTCCGATTCGCCACGTGTATGCCTGCTTGCGCCCCTCACGGAGTGCCTCTGCGCGGACCGAGCCGTAGCCGACAACGTCGCAGAGGCGCTGGATGACATCTCGATCAGTCATCGTGCAGTTGACAGCAAGCCCACCGTTGCCCTTGATGAGGAAGCAGCCTTCCCCTTCAAGCAGTCCAGCGACCCAAGCGGTTTCTTCCGGGGTCAACGGTCCACCTTCGAACCATAGAAGTGGTTCTGCTCCGCCTTCGGGTCCTTGATGACCCTTCGGCTGCCGTACACGGTGTCGTAGATGTACTCGGCGACCGGCACCTTCAGCCAATGGGCGGCGAGCTTGTCACGCCAGGTCGGCTTCCGCTTCGCGATGGTGTTGCCGATCCGGATGCTCGTGCCGTGCAGCTTCTGGGTGATCACCACCCGCGCCTCCGGGTCGATCAGGTGTTCGTTGCCCCAGTAGCGGGTGGTGTCGTAGTGCTCGGGCAGGAACTTCGCGTCGACCCGCACGAACTTCTTGGTCGCCTTGGCCTGCGCCGACACCCGGCCGCTGCCCTTCACGGGCCGCTCGTACTTGCGGCAGATCTCGTGGTCGTCGAGGGCGTCGAAGGTGTCGCCTGGTCGCAGCTTCGTCACGTCGTACCCGGTGTAGGCCAGCGACTCGAGCGGCATGAACAGGGCGTCGCTGCGGTGGCCGCGGAGCTTGATCGCTCGGACGCGGCGGTTGCGCTCCAGGTAGCCCTTCTCGGCCTGGTCAGCGTTCAGGCTGGGCTCGCGGTGCAGGTTGTTGGCCCGCGCGTACTCCTCCGACAGCTGCGTCTCGGCCGTGAACACGACGCCGAGATCACCGGCGGCGCGGGTCTTGTCGACGATCGCCTGGTAGCCCAGCAGCGGCGCGCCGGCGATGTTGTCGCAGCCGGCCAGCTCGTTCACCGCGGGCAGCTGGACGACCACGGCCGCGTAGTTCGCGTTCTTGGGTGTGGTGAGTGCCATGCCCGAAACAGTACGTTACGGTCCAATGCATTGCAATGCCGTTTACTGTATTGGATTATCGCAGGTTGAGCAGCATAACGTTGTCCGCTATCGACCTGTCGTCCATGTCCAGGATGTGCACCTCGGTCCGGTAGTCGCGGCCGATGAGCGGCGCGTCGAGGCGGCAGTGGTAGTGGCCCGCGAACAGGTGCTGCGGCCGGACTTCGTCGACGACGCGGGCGAGGAGTTCCCGGTGTCGTTGCGCGGCCGCGAGCTCCGCGTCCGGGAACCCGATCGGGTTGCCCTCGATGCTCGGGATGCGGACGCCGTCGGGGACGTCGTGGCAGATCATGATGTCGGCGTGCCCGCCGTTGGCCGCGGTGACCGCCTCGCCGATGGTGATGGTCTCGCGTGCCCACCACTCGCGGCTGGGGGTGCGCCAGGGCCGGTCGACGGAGTGCGCGCCGCCGAGCGCCAGGAACGACACCCCTGACCAGGTCCAGCGGTAGGTGCGGGGCAGGTAGTAGAGGCGGTCGCGTAGCGGGATCGCGGTGACACCGCGCTCGGCTTCGCGCGGATCGAGGTAGTCGTACGAGTCGTGGTTGCCGCCAACGAACCCGAGCGGCAGACGGGTCTCGCGGAGGACGCGTTCGACCCGGCCGAGGAACTTGGGGTGGAAGTCGTAGCCGAAGTCACCGACATGCAGGATCGCTTCGGCGCCTTGCTCGGCGGCGTAACGGATAGCGCGGGCGGCATGGTACTGGTTGCCGTGCCAATCTCCCGCTACCGCGATCCGCGACGGTTCGACCGTCTCCCAGCCCGTCATCGGTCGATCACCTTCATCGTGGCGGGCCCGTACCTGCGGGCCATGCCGGCGAGGTACTCGCGCCCGACCGGGTTGGCGGTGTGGACGCGGAGCACGGCGGGCCAGTAGTCCTCTTCGCAGAGGTAGCGGATGATCGGGCGGGTGGTGTCCTCGCCGCCGAGGTCGTGATCCAGCGACAACCCTTCGAACGGCTCGCCCTTCTCGCGGCACTGGTCGATGCGGCGGACCGCTTCCCGGAAATCGGTGATCAACTCCCAGCCCTCGGGTGCGGGCCGCTCGTCGTCGACGAACAGTCTCATCACTGACCCCACCCGAGTTGGCGGATGCGCCGCGCGCGGTCGCCGTAGAGTTCGCGGCGCGCTGCGCGTTCGAGGGCGGCGTCGTGGCGGCGGCAGATCCGGTACCCCCAGTGGTCGGGCACATCGGGCCAGTCGTCAGCGTCGTCGCACAGGTCCTGGTCGAGCGGCACCCGCAGCACCGAGTGCGCGATGTTGTCGGCCAGGCACCACCAGAACATGCCGGGGCAGTGGATGATCATGCAGCAGACTCAATCCTGAAGTTGCCGACGTCGCGGGCTTTCTGAATGAGTGCGCCGATCTCTCCCATATCGCACGACGGGTGCGACGCTTCGGCGAGGCGCTTGTTCAGGTGTGCGATCAGCACCTGCGGCGTCGTGATCTCAGTCAGATCGTTCACTGCGGTGTCCTCGAACGGGCTGGGGCAGGAGCAACCGGAATCGTCCGCCATGTACAGGCGGTGCGTGGTGCTGTCCTGCCATACGACCGTGTAGTCGAAGCAGTAGAAGCCGTCGGAGAAGTCGAGGGTGCCGACGATGGTGAGCCCGTACTGCTCGGGCGCGTAGTACATGTTCTCACGCATTGGGTTACTCCAGGATTCCGTTGGGGAGCGGCGCGCCGATGAGCGCACCGAGGAGCCGGTACTGTTCGGGCGCCCAGCTGGTTCCGCAGGCGATGCACTGTGCGGAGCTGAGATTCGCGCGCAGGGCGTAGGTGCGGACTTCTTCACCTGCACCGTTTCGCGTGGTGACATCTAAGGCACCGCAGGAGGGGCAGGCTGCCCGCAGCTCCCACTCTCGTTCCTCGTCCAGCAGCGCACGCACCCGCCGCGCCCACTCGTGCACCTGCCGTGTCATCCGCCGTACAGCAGCGAGATCCTCAGGCGCCCACGGGTGGTCGGCCAGCGCGTACAGCCGGCGCGGTGTCACAGCCCGGCCGGGCACGCTGGCCTGTCCGATCGACCACTCCCCTACCCGGCGGTCGATCACCTCGAGCAGCGATAGCGCGTCAGCCCAGCCGGGCGCGCGGGAGCCGGGTTCGGGCCGGCGGGCGCCGCTGCCGTCCTGCTGCTGGCCGTGGGTGGATTCGGCGAGCTGGTCGTAGAGCGAGTCGATCGGGACCGATACCTGGCGGCCGTCGCGCTCGACGCGTTCTACCTGCATGCCGACGAGGGCGTGGACGGCGTCGGCCAGCGCGCGGCGGTGGCCGACGACCAGATCGTCTTCACTCACGCTGCTCGTCCTCTGGTTCGGTCTTGCCCCACGGATAGCCGCAGGCGGAGACGATCGTTTCGGGGTAGTCCGTCGTGCTGGTGACGAACTCGCCGGTGTGGACCAGGCCGCCGTTCGCGTACTCCGGTAGATCGGTCATGTCGTGCTCCGTGGGTCGGGTGCGGTGCTCGCGCGGGCGCGGCCTGGGATGTTTCAACGGCCCGCCGTGTAGCGCAGGCGCATCATCGCTGCGACCTTGTCGATGCTCTTCGCGGCGTCGAACGCGTCAGCGATGTCGACGCAGGCGACCATCGGCTTGCCGCGCATGGCGATCGGCCGTTGCCGTCGGTCGGCACGCCACAGGAACCAGACCGACGCGAGGCTGGCGGCGAGGGTGACTGTCGCGAATACAAACGCGGCAACGACGAGGGCGGTGGTCATGAATCGTTCTCCGTTTCGCCGAATAGGTCGGCGGGGGTGACTAGCCGGTGGGAATGCTGGAGGGCGTGCACGATTTGGAGAGCCCGAAATTCTTCGGGGGTGACGTGTCGGCCGCGCCAGATTTCGCATCCGTGGGATACGCAGATGAGTGCGATCACGCCTTTGTCAATCGGTGTCATCGAGACCCGCTGACGCCGCGATAACCGAGCCGAGAAACGTGGGCACCACGATCCACCAGACGAGAACGGCCAGGCCAGCGGCGGCGAGGCTAGTTGCAATCCGGCTCATCTGGCTCGTCCTCCGGGTCGCGGAACGGCACCCAGGGTCGGCCGGGCATGGTCGGGTCGAGGTATCCGGGCGGCTGATATTCGCGCGGGCTGTTCACGTCTTCGCGTTCGCTCATCACATTCCTCCATCTCACTCACAGAATATGGACGGAGTCAAACCCGATTAACACAGAAATGCCCGCCACCGAAAAGGTGACGGGCAATTCCTAGGATCGGTCAGGCCGCTTCGCGGAGAATGCGTTCCGCCGCCATCCGGACTTCGGGCCATCCCGGCGGCGGCGGCCCCTCGCCGTACAGCGCGTACAGCAGGATGTCGGTTCGCACGAACGCGTCGACGATCCCCGCGCGCCGCTGCTCTGCCTCGCACAGTGCACCGACGAGGTCGAGGAGCCTGCCGGCCTCGAGCGCGCGGGCCTGCCAGTGCGTGCAGGACTCCACCACCTCGGCCAGGCGCCGGTTCGTCGCCCGGTGGCTGTCGTCGATGGCCTCGGCGACATCGGCCGCGACCCGCCGTTCGGCCGACGCCTTGAGTGCACGCTCCTGCCAGAAGCGGCGCGACCTCCACACCACACGCAGCAGCCGACTGGCCTTCTGCCGCGCGCGGTCGTGACCGTAGATCACCGCCCCGTACAGGCGTGCCTGGTACGGGGAGATGTCGGGCTCATCCACGACGGCCACCGATCAGGCCGCGCTGCTCCCACGAGCTGATGTAGGTGTCGGTGAGCCAGCGGTCGATCGCGGCCTGGTCCGGCTCGGGCGGCAGGTCGGCCGAGACCGCGAGCTGGTTGAGCTGGTCGAGCAGGTCGGCCGCACGGTCGAGCGCTTCCTCCTTGGTGTGCTCGCCGCGGCGCAGCTCGGACAGCCAGGTGCGGTCGGGTTCAGGGATGGGGAGCGTGATACGGCTGGTGGTGAGCAGCTCCACGCCCTGGAGGCCGAGCCTGACCATGTGGTAGGCGAACTTGGTGTCGAATCCGTACACGTCGACCAGCTCGGGTCGATTGGTGTGCTTCTTCGACTTCACGCCGAGCAGCTGGTCTCGCTGGGAGATGAGGTACCCGCCGAACCGCTTCGCTACCTCGCGCGACAGCCAGCGTTCCGGGTACGCCTGGATGTCGCGGCCGATGTCGGTCTGGACGACGATCTCGGCGGGCGGAATGAACGCGAGCAGCAGGACCGTCGGGTTGCCTTGCGCTGCCAGCGCGCTCCACTTGCGCAGCGAATAGACGAGCAGGTCGAGGTCTCCAGTGCCGGATCGGTGGCCTTCGGGTTGGGTGCGGTAGATGTACTGCTCAAAGAGGGCACCGCCGCCCTTGGTGATCGGGAAGGTCATCGTGGGCGGTTCGATGCAGACCCCCATCTCGTCGCGGTCGTCGTTGCCGGTGGTGACGCCGTGCAGGCCGGAGCCGACCTGGCCGAGCAGGACGATTCCGTTGCGGGCGATCTCGGCGTTGCGGTCGCTGCCGTGCGACATGGTGTTCGTGGAGTTGTCGGGCCACTGGTAGGTGGTGGTCATGCTGCTGGGCCTTTCCGGGCGAGGTCGATCAGGGATTGCCGCCATGCGATGTCACGGCGTTCCGCGGCGATCTGCTGGTCGAGGTTGGCGTGGATCGGGGTCACGGACGCGACGCCGCGGACCATGGACAGGGCGGTGACGGTGGCGGTCGCCTCGTCCTCGCGCAGGTCGGTGTCGAGGACGATGACGTAGCCGGAGTGGCGTGCGCTCACGGTGTCTCGCTTTCGGTAGTCGAGGTGGCGGTGGATGCCGAACGCGGTGAGGGCTTCGGCGGCGGGGCCGGCCATGAGGTCGGACCAGGAGCAGCCGCTGCTGGCGATCACGACGTCGAGGCGGCGGGCCGCGAGTTGCTCGCGCCAGTCCGGGCGGTCGTCGACGACGGCGGCCGGGCCGGTGATGGTGACCGTGCGGGATTCGCGGCGCCGCTGGTCGGCTCGGCGTTGAGCCTTCGTGCGGCCGGGACCGGGGACCGGGCGAAGCGGTACGCCGCTGACGCGGACGATGTTGGCCTCGGTGTTCTCCAGCGATCGGCGTCCGCCCGACGGCGTGCCGACGATCCGCAGGATCCGGCCGGTCGCGGGCCAGCGGATCTGGTGGTGGCTGCGACCGTCGAAGCCGAGGTACTCCCAGCCGGTGGCTTGTGCACGGGCCAGGAGGTCTTTCACGTCCTTCTGGCTGGTCATGCCGCCGCCACCATTCCAGCCTCCCGGGCGGTCGCGCGGGCACTGCGCCAGCAGGATTCGACCCGGATCACGCGGGTTGCGAGGTGGGGCCGGTAGTAGCGGATGGCCTTGCGGGTCGGTCGAGGCAACCACGAGATCTCGGTGTCGAAGTAGGTCTCCATCGCGTGCCCGCCGCGGCCGGGGATCGGCGTGAGCGGCAGACCCCACACGGTCTCGCAGGTGCGGCGGATGAACGTCAATCCTTGCCACATGGCGCGGGTTTCACGGTCGCGTTCGGAGACGTCGTGGACGACGATTTCGTGGCCGAGGGCCATGGCCATCAGCAGGTCCGGGCCCGCGCTGGCGAGGACCTGCGGCCAGTGTTTGCCCTCGCACTGTGTGGACTGGATACGCGTGTAGTGGACGTCGACGCCGTGCAGGTGCGGGCACAGCAGGCCGCGGGTGAGGTTCGCGAAGTGGATGGTCACGGGGCGACCTCCGGCGGGAGCACGAACGCGGCCCACTTCGCCAGGCAGGGCATGGAGCAAAAGTGGTGGTCGTAGCCGAGGCCCTGGGTGATCACGATCCACGGCGCGGGCGGGGTGACGTCGTTCGCCCTGGTGACCATGACCGAGTTGCTGCAGGACTTGACCTCGCAGCAGTAGGCGATCATGCGGCACGCTCCACGACTTCCCAGGCGCTGGTGTGGATCTCGCGGCGCGTGACGACGACCTGATAGTCCGCGTCCAGCAGCTGCTTGCGGTGGGCCCAGACGTTGGTGCCGTCGGCGAGCAGGTGGAATTCCTCGCCGGTCTGCGGGTTGCGGTACATCAACCGGTACTCCGAGCGGGTGGTCGCGGTGTCGGTGAGCCGCGGCACGTAGGGCTCGTAGTCGTGGTCCATGGGGCCTCCGATGAGCCGGGCCAGGCGGCTGATGATCGTGGTCATGCTGCGTTCTCCTTGGTGCTGTAGGTGATTTCGAGCCACATGCGCCCGCCCTCGCCTTTGACGGGCGGGTGGATGACGGGTTCGGGTTTCCCCATGTAGCCGGGGGTGTCGTCGGGGACGAGGCCGTAGCCGGCGAAGTTCTTCCCGCCGGCGGCGAGGCCGTCGTAGATCGGTTTCGCGGTGGCGGTGAGGTTGTCGGTGTCACGGCGCCGTTTGTCGCGCGGCTGGTAGTGCAGCTGCACGGTCACGTAGTCCAGGCCGCGAGGAAGGTCGGCGTGGACGGCGAGCGCGACGGTGGTCTGCCGGATCTCGCGGATCTTCGCCGCCTTCGCCATGGCCGCGCCGCGCGTGTACCCGCGGTCGTTCATCGACAGGAGCGGGCGCGTCCAGGGCAGGTCGATCGTCACGGTGACGGTCACAGGGGCACCACCGTGCAGAAGCTGTCGAAGTCTGGGAATTCCCGCTGACAGTGCTTGCAGACAGCTCGGTAGCCGTCGGCCACGGCCCGCTCGAACAGGCCACGCAGCCTGTTGACGCATGGCGTGCACATCAGCATGTCGTCACAGCCGTGCTGGTTGACCCAACATGTCGCGGTCGGCCGATACCCGCCGTCATGTCGCCGATGGCCACACTCCGGTCGGAGGTCTTCGGCGTGCTCGATACTGATGTCGATGGCGGGGGCGGTCACGGCAGCCTCAGCGGGGTGAGCCGGAACAGCGCGTCGAGGTCGGTGAAGTCGGTGGCACAGACCAGGCAGCGCACGGTGCCGCCGTCGGCGATCAGGCCGCTGTAGTAGCTGTGGTCCCGCTGGAAGCAGTCCGTGCAGGTCAGGGTGTCCCAGCAGCCGTGCTGGTCGAGCCAGAAGTCGGCGGCCGGTGGGGTGTGCTGGTGTCGGCTGTCGCCACAGGTCGGCTGGAAGTCGAGGTGGTCGATGCCTTTCCGGCGGCGGGGCAGGATCCTCATGCTGCATGTCCTGACTGATCGGGGGCGGGTCGTTTGGTGGTGTGCCACTTGCGGCAGCGGCACAGGTAGACGCGGGTCGGGCGGGCGCCGGGCTTCTGCGCGCGCCAGAAGCGGGCGAGCGCGGCTTCGGCTTCGGCCTGGGTGCCGTGGCCCTTCTTGTGCGGGGTAGGGCAGGACCGGTCGCGGGCGGCGTCGATGGTGTGGCGGTAGAGCATCGCGGTCGCGGTCGCACGGTCGGGCCGGACTTCGGTGTGCCCGCACGTGCAGGTCGCAGCGTGGCTGCCGTTGTTGCGGCGGCGGACCGTGGCGAGGACGTGATCAGTCATCGGGCATCGTCCCTCCGGCGCGGAGCACGGCCAGGAGCTTGTCGAGGTCGAGTTTGGTGACGGCGGCGACGGCGATCACCTGGTCGGCCAGGTTGAGGACAATGCCGCGGGTGTCGCCGAGCTCGAGGATGATGTCGATGCCGGTCATGTCGCTGCGGCGGCGGGCGGCGACGATCGCGGCGGAGTCACGCATTGAATCCACCATGTCGGTCACGCCGCATCCCCGAATGCGCTGAGCTGGTCGGGGTTCGGCCGGTGGATGGGTTCCTTGTCGCGGTAGATCCGGCCGCCCCACACACCGGGCACACGAAGGCCGGACGCGGCTTCGAGCCTGGCGTGCAGGTCGCGGCAGAGCTGGCGCGTTTCGTCCGAGCAGGAGAAGCAGATGCCGGCGGCGCGTTTGCGGCGGGCCGCGGCAGCGAGCTTGTCTTCGCCGGGGAGCATCCAGTCCCACTGCGAACCGTGGTGGACGCGCATCCACTGCTCGTGTTCGACGCTGGTGCAGGGGGCGCCAGCGAACAGGTTCGGTTGCTTTTTCATGCGGCGTTCACCGCCGCGATGATCGGCGCGATGATGCATGCCACGAGAACGAGGAGGACGCCGGCAAGGGCGCCGATGAGGCGGAGGACGATCTGTTTTGTCACGTGTATCTCCTGGTAGTTGCCCATTTTGCGCCCCCTCGCTGATCTTGCATTACATTGCTTGACACTACGGTCTATTGCATTGGAATGCAAGAACATCGGCGATCCCGTTCCGTGGAAGTTGCCTCCTCGTGGCGGTGTGCAGTTACCGGCCAGTCACCTCGTAGCTGGTGGCGTGCTAGCGGTCTTTCGCGTAGCGCAGTGCCCAGCCGACGAATCCCCAGAAGCAGGCCAGGGCGAGCCCGGTGATCAGCCAGACCGGCCAGTCCGAGCCGGGCTCGCCGCGGGTTGCGAGCACGTCGAGGACGAGATGGTCGGTCATGCGACGCGTCCGTACCGGTTGCGGCTCGCCTTGGATGCCCGTGCGGCGCTCGCGGCGCGCCGGATGCGGGCGATCTGCACGTTCGGGTTCACGGGTTGGGGCTTTCGACCTTCGGCCGCGGTGCGTGCCGCGCAGATGGCGTGCAGCTTCGTGAGGTAGTCGTCGATCGCGAGGTCCATCGCCGTGCCGCGGCGGGAGTAGTCGGCGATTTCGGCGGCGTCTTCGACGGCCCGGTATTCGGGCGAGTTGTAGTCGAGCCCTCCGTGTCGGGTCATGACAGGTGTCCTTTCGAGTCGAGGGTGAGCGGGCCGGTGAGCTGGTCGAAGGCTCGGCGTTCGGCGGCGGCGATCTGGTCCTCGAGCCATGCGCGTGCGGTCTTGTCGTCGGCCGCGCCGATCACGAAGATCGACTCGTCCTCGATGAGGCCGAGGAGTTCGCCGGCGACGGTGTCGGCGTAACGGATTCGTCCGGTGTCGAGTTCTTCGACCTGGATCTGGCCGTAGGTGCCGCAGGGGTCACCGATCCAGCGGTAGCGACCGGAAAGGGTGATCGCCCACCCGCCGATGCACTGCTCGATCGCACCGCCCTCGGCCCGGTGCCGGAAGTAGGACTGGTTGTGGGTGGAGCGGTGCCGCGTGATCTGGGTGTGGATCTTGCGGAGCAGGGGCAGGCGATCATCCATGGTGCTCACCGTTTCGTGTGGTTCAGGTTGGTGTGTCAGGCGCTGTCGGCGAGGTAGTCGGCCAGCGCTTCGATTTGCGCGGCGGCCTTCTCGGTATTACCGCTGGTGAGGCTGTGCCGGATTTCGTCGAGACGACCGACCAGCTTGCCGAGGATGACCGTGGGGATCGGCGTGGGACCGATCAGGCGGTCGATCTCCCGGATTCGCTCGAGCGCGACTTGTTCGAGGCGAAGCCGCCTACGCTTGCGGTCGCTGGCTTCCTGCTTCGCCAGGAGGTACGCCCGTGTGGGGGTAGTGGGATGCCGGCCGGGGTGGGCAGCCAGGATGGCGTTCTCGTGTCCGTTCTGCAGTTTGATGGACTCGGAGATGCCGACCAGCTCATGTCGCCAACGGCGCAGGTTTTCGCGCCTGCGCAGGATCTTGCAGCTGGTTCCGGCGCCGAATCGGTCCCGCAGGTCTTGGTTGACCATCGCCCGGAAGTCGGTGTCGCTGTATTCGCTCAAGACGGTTCACTCCGCTGAAGGTGCGTGTAGAGCTGCGCGCAGCCGCCGTCGCGGGTGGCGCGCAGGAGGGTTCCGTTGTGGCAGCCGCCTTCGCTGACGACTGCCATGGCCTCGGCGAACAGGGCGCGCGCGTCTTCGACGTCGACCGCGGCGATGTAGACGCTGATACCGGTGTCGGTCATGTCAGGCCTCCTGTCGGCGGTAGGCGGTCAGTCGGCAGTGGATGCCCCAGTAAGTGGGGTGGTAGGGCGCCTGGCCGATCTCCACCCAGCCGGTGGCGAGGGCCTGGTAGAAGGCGTCGTCGGCTGTGCAGCCGCCGTCCGCTTCGCCCGCGAAGATCACCGTGTCCCCGCTGTAGTGGCTGAGCGCGGCGGCAGCCATCGGGTCGTCGTAGGGCGGCCAGACGAGCAGCAGGGCACGGTCCGGGTGCAGCCCGGCCGCAGCTTCATCGCCGATCTGTACGTCTGCCCACTGCTGCTCGACCTCCCACGACTTGTTGTCGTAGGCCGCGACATCGACGCCGAGCTGCCGCAACTGCCACGCCCAATATCCGGCCCCGGCCCCGATCTCGACCATGTCCCGTCCGCCGAGGTGCGCCTTGATCCACAGCAGGTCCGCGGGGGAAGGGATCGACCAGGCGAAGGTCTTGCACATTTCGCTGCGGTTCGCTGTCGGGTAAGGCCGCCGCGGCGAGAACCAGCCAACCTGCCACTCGTCGTCGCCGGGCCATGCGGGCTCGTTGCGGGCCATCAACCGAATGAGCTGCCAATAGGGATTGTCCGTGCCGACGTGGACGTCGAGTTCGGTGTTGGCGAACATCGGGTAGGCCGTGTCGCGCCTGGCACCGTTGAGCAGGGTGAGGGCGTCGTCGATGCCGCAGTTGTAGGTGTCGTGGCCGATGCTGAAGGTGACCTTCACGCTGGTGTTCATGCCGCGTCCGCCTGCCCGATGTAGGAGACGTAGGTGACACGGTTGCGGGTGCTGGCGGTGAACTCGCCGGCGGGGAGCTGCTTGTACGCGCCGCGGCGCACCATGGCGCCGATGTTGTAGCAGGTGTTCTTGCCGGTGGTCGGGAACGGCCACGCCTTCCACATGCCGGGATTCCGGCGCAGGGTGAGGGCGAAGCGTTCGAGGGTGGCGTGGCTCTTGTTTTCGGTCTTGGGCAGCTCGGCGAGCAGTGCGTTCTTGGTCATGGCTGGCGCATCCTCCTTCGGGGTGTGGTCGGGTTGGCTGGTAGGGGCGGCGCCCGAGAGATGTGAGGGTCGATCTCGGGCGCCGCGCTCCTCGCTCCCCTATGGGCGGCCGTCGCGCGCTGGCGTTCTGGTGGAGCGCCGCGGTCGCGCAGGGAAGGTCTCGGTTAGCCCTCGCCGGCGAGGACGGGCGGGCTGTCGGTGTCGCGGGGGACGGTGGCGAAGTGCGCGGCGAGCGGGTCGCGGCCGAGCTGGGCGAGCAGGCGTTTCACGGGGATCTGGTCGCGCTTCCACCAGACGCGGGCGTGACGGCCGAGCGTGTTCACCAGGACACCTCCTCGTTGAGGTCGACCCGCAATCGCTGCTGCGGCCCGGGCAGGCAGCAGGCGTCGCCGAGGAGGTCGTGAAATTCTTTGCGGCCGAACGTCTTGGACGGGAACGTGACCTGCGGACCGCGGCCACCATCGCCTGCGGACAGGTCGAACAGGCCATCACCGATCTTGCGGGCGCCACGGACGTTGATCTGTCCGGTCATCAACCAGAAGAAGGCGTCGGCTTCTCGGTAGAGGGGGTAGATGCCCGGCTGAACGGAGACATGGGTGGCGAGCGGTTCGTCCGCGAGCGCCGCGTCGAGCGGGTAGATCCGCCACTTCAGGATCTCCACGGTGCCGATCTCTCGGATGTCCGCGCCGGACTGCGTGTCGGTCATTTCGTGGCTCCGTACTTCTGCGCGATGGCGTAGGCGCGGTCGGCGAAGTCGGGGTCGCCGAGCCAGCGGAGGTCGTGGGCAAGGGATTCGACTTCGCCGATGAGCTGCGTCATCCGGTTGCGGCGGGCGGCGAGAGACAGGAGGAGAGCGAGCACGGTCATCACAGGCCGCCTTCCGCGAAGCATCCGCAGCCGGGGCAGTGGTGCTGGAACATGCCAGGCCGCCACGTGGCGCGGTTGTCGAGCCGGTAGCCGTTCGGGAGGATGACTTCGTGGCCGCTGCGGTTGTAGAGCGGTCGGCCCTGCCGGATCGCTGCGCTGATCCGCCAGGTGTCGCTCGGATGGAACGCCTGGCCAGTGAGGCAGTCGGTGCAGCCGCAGCCTTCGGGATCGATACCGAAACCGTTGTCCTTGAAATCGGTTTTGAGCCAAATGCCGTCGCGGCGGCCGTCGTAGTCGCTCATGCCCGGCCGCCCTTCTCGGTGTCCGCATCGGTCAGGTGGTTTCGGGCGGCGAGCGCGGCGGCGAGGTAGCGGGCCTGCACGCTGTTGGGCTCGGCCAGCCAGCTGGCCTGGGAGCCGAGGCTGTTGAGCGCGCAGTAGATGGCCAGCGCGAGCCGCTCCAGTTCGGGATCCCAGATGGACTCTTCGAAGTGGTCGGGTTTCACGGGTTCTCCTGGTGGTCTTCGAGGTAGGCGTCGCAGCGGTCGCGGAGTTCGCGGACCTGCGGCGGGGTGAGGTCGGCGCGGAGTTTCGGGCCGGGACCGGTGGCGTTGGTGGCGACGCGCAGGTGCATGTGGGCGTCGCCGGGTTCGGCGATGACTTCGACCGCGTAGCCGTCGCGGTCGACGAGCGGGGCGTCGCCGTAGAGGGTTTCGCCCCGCGCGTCGTGGCGGGTGTTCACGCCGCCGCCTGCGCCGGGGTTGCGTATCGCAGGTACCAGCCGTTGACCACGACCTTGATGTAGACGTCGTCCTCGTGGGCGAACGGTGCCGTCTCGTCGAGGATCTGGTCGAGCGCGGCCTTCGCGTGCTCGAAGCAGAACGCTTCCTCGACCACGCTGAGCGAGATCGGGGCGTCGGTGTCCTCGTCGTAGGCGATGCGCGTCCAGTCGACGTGGACCGACGCGGTGACCGAGTCGCCGTGACGGCAACCGCCTTCGTGGCATTCGGTGCCGACGAAGTCCTCGCCGTTCCAGTCGGTGTCGAGGCTGACGCGCGGGTCCTTCTCGGGGAGGCCGAGGGCTTCGCGGACCTGGGTTTCGGTGAGCATGGTGTCGCCTTTCAGGCAGCGGCGGCCGGGGCCGCGAGGAGGACTTCGTGGACGGTGACGTCGGGGCAGGCGCTGATCAGGGCGAGGGTGTCGATGGCCTCGGCCGCGTGCTCCATGCACAGGTGGTGGGTGTCGGTCCAGGCGCCCGCGCTGTGCGAGTGCTCGACCTCGATGCGGACGAGGGCGTCGTAGGGGCACTCGTCGCACTCGCCGTAGATGACGCCCGGCTCGCGGGTGGTGAAGCCGCGGAAGTCGGTGGCGGTGACGCCGAGGAGGTCGGCGATGGCCTGGGTGGCGGTCACGCCGCCACCTCCAGCGGGGTCTCGGCGAACTCGCAGTAGGTGACGCGCTCGCCGGTGCGGATGTCGCGCCAGGTCTGGCAGTCCTCGTGCCCGCAGGTGGGGCGGGGGTCCGTGGTGCTCACGCGGGGTCCTTTCGTCGGCGGTTCCGGAGGGCCATCCGGTTTCAATACGTCGTAATCTAATCCAATGCATTGGACTACGCAAGGGCCTCGCGCGTCGAGCTTTCCGAGTTCACCACCTCGGCACGCCCCACCCCTCGGCCAGGGACGGCCCGACCAGCGCGATTCATCTGCACATATGCGGCCACAGCGGCTTGCCGGCGCATGCGTCAGGTAACGATCGAGGCAACGCCGTCCAATATCTTGCGTTCTATTCCAATGCACCGTAATGTCGTCGTCAGCGGAACACGCCGCACCAGCCCCCACCGACACGGAAGGCCCCGAGATGATCACCACCACCTACCGCCGCACCCGCGCCGCCCGCCTGGCTGCGGCCCGCATCATCGGCAAGCGCCTCGCCGGTGCCCAGGCCGTCCGCCTGGTCCGCGCCCTGCGCTCCCTCAACGGTGTGTGGGTGTCCGGCCAGATCGAGCGAGGCGAGATCATCACCGTGTCGCAGGCCATGACCGCCCTCGGCGCCGACGCCGAGCTGGTGCGCCGCTTCGCCTCCCACGCGGGCAAGCGGATCAAGGCCGCCTGGATCGCCCACCACGGCGCGCACGAGCCGATGCGGATCTGGAAGTTCGTGCACGACCGCCCCCGCCAGGTCGCCGCCTACAAGCCCGCCGACCCCGCCATCCGCGACGGCCTCGCCGCCTACGACCGCACCGCCCACCTCGTCGCCGCCTGACACCCCCACCCGGCCGGGGCACACCCGCCCCGGCCCCAACCCGAAAGGCACATCATGAGCACCGAATTCGCGCCCGAACTGCTCACCTGGACCGCTCGGCCGATCCCCGGCGCCCCGGACCGGGAGGTCATGTTCACCGACCTGTCCTGCGCCGACGGCACCCTCCACGGCGTCGTTTTCCACCTCAACGGCGAGACCTGGGCGACCGTGATCGGGGTCGACGAGAACGGCACCGAGACCAACAGGGCGCTCGCCCACGGCCCGTTCACGCGAGACGACGCGAAGGACTGGGTCCGCGACACGCTCCTGCTGCTCACCGCCCCCTGACCGGTTGGCGGGGTCGACGCACAACGGCGTGCGGAAGGGACCAACGACGCTCCCCCACAGACCCCGCCAACCCTCCACCGACCGACCGGAAGGACCGACATGAAACGCATCCGCATCGAAACCGGGTCCGACGTACGCCGCTGGGACACCTACGAACTCGACGTGCCCGACGACTTCGACGGCGACACCGACGCCGGACAGCAGTACCTGCGCGACCGGCTCGGCGCCAACAGCGGCATCACCCTGGTCGACACGAGCTACGAGAACGAGTACGAGAAGTACCCGCCGGAGAAGGCGGACATCAACACCTGGACGGTGATCTGAATGCCTCGCATCTACCGCGTCGTCGGTGTCGACAAGGACGACGTCGTCCAGTTCGAGTGGGAGATGGCGACAGCGAGAAGCGCCCGGAAGGCGGCCGCAAGAGCGAATCGGCGCGCCGCCAAGCTCGACTCCCCGCACACCTGGCGCGCCGAGTACGCCGACATCGAGTGGAAGGCACTCCCGTGATCCTCGCACCCGCCGCCATCCCCGCCCTCGCCGCTGTCGAGATCGAGTACGGCAACGCCGACCTCGACGACCAGCCCGTCGCCGACCTGCAGCACACCCTCCACACCGCCTGGCTCGAGTACCGCCACCGCGCCACCTCCAACCTCGACACCGAGGACCAGGCGTGGACCATCGGCCGCGTCGACGCCGCCCTCGCCCGCCACCGCGTCATCCGCGCCGAGATCATCGACGCCTACCAGGTCCTCCACACGGATCTCGACGCGCACACCCCGGTCAGGATCGCCGACCTGCGTGCCGTCGTGCTCGACGCCACCTACTCGCGGCGCCGCCTGTTCGATCAGGCCATCGAGGCGCTCGGCCGGGAGGAGGGCGTGCATGTGCGGACCGAGGCCGACAGGAAGCGGCTGACCCGCTCCGACCATGACGCCGCGGTGACGCTCGCCGGCACCCCGCGCCACCACCTGCTCATCGAAGCGTGAAAGGGACTCCCATGACTGACATTCCCAGCTGGATCGAGGTGGGCGCGCCGGTGGCGTTCGTGGTCGCTGGCAGCTACGCCGCGTCCGTGGCGTTCGGCACCATCACCAAGATCGGCAAGAGGGACATCATGGCCGAGGTCGACGGCCGCGTCGAGCGCTTCAACGTCTCCCGGCGCACCGACTACGACGGCGTCGCCTGGCTGTCACGCAGCAGCGGCGGCCGCTGGTCCACCTTCCACGAGCTGGGCCCGGCCGACTCGCCGCGCGCAGCTCACATGGCCGCGAAAGCCGGCAGGAGGCGGCCACCTACCGCATGGTCGCCACGTTCGAGAGCTTCCGCAACAGCAGCGAGGTCGCCGAGGCGAAGGTGCTGCGCGCGGCCGTCGACGAGTGGCTCGCCCTCCACGAGCGGCAGGAGAGCTGACGTCAACTCCCCCAACATCACCTCGACCTGCCGTGTGTGCGCTCAGCTCGTGTTCTGGATCGAGTGTCCGACCGGCGGCTGGTGGGCGCACGACGAGCACCCCGACGACGACCACGACGCGGTCGCGCCGTTCGAGCCGAAGCAGCGCATGGACGACTCCGGCTGGCTGCACACCGTTCACCCGGGAACCGGCCGTGACCGCTGACGACCAGCCCACCGAGCGCCCGGACCTGGCGGCGTGGCGGAAGCGGGCCGAGCTTCGCCGTTCCAGCGCCGCCCAGCCGATCCCGTCCGGCAAGACCTACCAGCGCAAACCGAAACATCCCCAAGAACAGGACAAACGAGATGGATAGCGCCGAACCTCAGCCGCTGATCCCTGCCCCGGATGCCCCGCACGCCTACGTGGCCGTCAGGCGCATGCACAGCGTCAACGCCGACCGGCCCGAGTGGGAGTACCCCGCTTACGTGGTTCCCGAGTGGGACCGCGAACGCATCGACGAACTCCGGCATTTCGGCTTCGCCCTCCTGCCGATCGGCCCGGACGGGGACACCGGCACCCGTGCCGTCACCGAGCCGCGCAAGATCACCGACTTCGGCGAGTTCACGCACCTGCCCATCGGGACCGTCGTCGCGGGCACTGACACCGGCACCGTCTTCGAGCGCGTCGACTGCGGATGGATGCGGATGGGGCACAACATCCCCTGCTACCACTACGAGGTCTTCGAGCACGACAAGGCCGCTGTCGTCCTGCGCATGGGGTCGGTGTCCGATGGCGCGTGACCGCGACACCCCGATCAGCCCGAATGCGTGTGGGTTGTGTGATGTCGACCGCGAGGAGCACCTCAACCTCTGGCACCCGGATGGGCCGGGCAGCGGCTGGCATCAGTGGATCGAACCGACCGACGCGCAACGCAAGCAACGACTCCTCGCTAGGAGAGCAGCATGAACAGCGACGACCTGGCCAAGCTTCTCGACCCCGAGGCGTGGGCATTCGGTTGGTCGACCCTCGGCGAGGCGATCGAGATCCAGACCAGGCGCGAGCGGAGCCAGGTGTACGCCGAGCGCCTCATCGCCTCCGGATACACGGTGGTGAAACGTCCCACATGCGGGCCGCCCGAGGAGAAGACGAGCGGTGTCGTCGAGCCGCTCGTGCTGGAGGACCTGCGTCGCATGGTTGCCGCCACGCAGGACTGGTCGCCGGTCACGATCGTTCAGGTCGCACGGCTGGGCAGCACCCTCAATCCCAAGCGCGGCGCGTCCGTGCTGACCGCGGTACGGGGCAGCCTCGCCGCGCATCGAAAGCGAGACCTCAAATGATGAAACCGCTGCTGTACCTCGACGTCGACGGCCCGCTGAACCCGTTCGGCGCGAAGCCGGAGAAGCGTCCGGCCGGGTACGAAACCCACCGGCTGATGCCCGCTGAGTGGCTGGCCCGGCATCCGAACACCCCGCCCGAGCGGGTCACCCCGCTGCGTGTGTGGCTGAACACCGAGCACGGGCCGCGGCTGCTCGCCCTGGCCGGCGTGTTCGAGCTGGTGTGGGCGACCACCTGGGAGCACGAGGCCAACGCGATGATCGGTCCGCTGATCGGGTTGCCGGAGCTGCCGGTCGTCGAGTGGGACGATCGGCCGCGGCTGAACGTTTCGGGCACGTACTGGAAGACGCCCCAGCTGATCGACCATGCGGCGGGGCGGCCGTTCGCGTGGGTCGACGACTGCATCACCCGCCGCGACCGCGAGTACGTGGACTGCTACCACGACGGGCCCGCGCTCCTGCGCTACGTCGACCCGGCGAAGGGGCTGCTCGACGACGACTTCACGACACTCGAGGCGTGGGGCACGTGTCAGTCCGGCGTGGCAGGATCGGCCGCATGACCACCGACCCGCTCGACCAGCCGATCTACACGCGCCGAGACCTGATGCGGATCGGCCACGCCCTCCTGCATGTCCCCCACACCGGGGAGATCGAGTTCACTGAGGGCCGCCCGCCCGCCGAGCCGACCCCCGACGTGCTGGTGTCGATGCTCGACCAGCTCGCCGGGATCCTGCGGGGGAAGATGGCCGCGCCGACCGAGGTCGAGAAGGCCGTGTGGGCGGCGTGGGGCGAGGTCGACGACAACGACCCGGCGCCGGTGAAACGGATCGCGGCGGCGCTCGGCATGACCCCGGCCGACGTGGCGTTCATCGTCTACCCGGCTGACGAGTTTGGGCCGTGGGACGACAGCCAGGAACCCGACCTCGAGGACGCTCATTTCGTGCCCGCCGCCGAGCAGGAAGACGACGCGCACGAGGACGACGAGCCGTGGACGTGCGATGTGTGCGACGAGCCCGCCGAGGTGATCGTGGTCCAGCCGAGCGAGGACGGCGGTCACCCGCATCCGCTGTGTGCCGAGCATGTCGAGCAGCTCGGCCGCGATCTCAAAGCCGACCGCGGCGACTAGGGTGGCCCCGGTGAGTTTCCAGGTTGGTGACAAGGTCCGGCTAGGTGAGACGGTGTCCACCGTCTACGAGGTGGTCGAGTTCGACGACGACCCGGCGATCGTGAAGGTCGTGCGGGCGGATGCCGGCGAGCATCCGGGGGTGTATCCGCACTGGTGGCGGGCAGATCTGCTGCGGCCGGTGGAGTGACGGCGATTGGGGCAGTGAGGTTTTCACACCAACCCCTAGACAGGTCGTAAATTACGACCTATAGTTAGTGATGTCAGCAGGGCAGGCAAACGGCCAGCCCTCACCCCCAGAGGGAGCATCCGATGACCACCACCACCGCCGGCACCTGGAACAACCGCGTCGACAGCTACGCCGTGTCCGTCGGCCAGACCATCATCGAAAGCCTCGGCGAGTTCGCCAACGAATACGACATCGACGCCATCGAAGGCGAGTACCGCGCCGCGATCGACGCCGCGCTGCCCGAGGGTCTGCAGCTGGTCGGCGACGAGTTCATCGCCGAGCTCGACGCCGACTACAGCGGCTACCCGGCCAGCGACGACGGCCGCCTCGACATCAAGGCCATCGTCGACGAGATCGATTTCTGGGCCATCGCCGAAAAGCACGAGGCCCCCTCCGTCTGGATCTACGAGGACAACTCCGGCGCCGTCTACATGGAGCGCGGAGGCGATGCCTGGGCGATCGGGCCGGTCACCGGCGACCTCGAGGGTCAGGCCACCGAGCACGCCAAGGCGTGGAACGCGCGCGACTGGGAGCCCAGCGAGGACGATGGCCAGACCCGCATCGCCGTCGCGCAGCTCGCCGACCTCGTCCACATCGCCACCTGGAACATCAACACCGGCCTCGACGTCGAGCGCGACGCCTACAGCGACCCCGTCGCGGGCGCCGGCGGCCGGGCGTTCCTCGGCGTCGACTCCGGCAACTGACCCCACATGGCCGCTCGCCCTCCCCCGGGTGAGCGGCCATTCCCACCTTAGGAGCGCCTCATGCCCACCAACCCCGCCGAGACGTCGGAACTCGACCTAGAGGGCAACCCGATCGGACCGATGACCGCGGCCGAGTTCAAGGTCGTGCGTGAGTACCTCGGCCTGACCACGAGGTGGCTGTCCGAACAGTTCAACGTCGACGAACGCAGCGTGCAGCGCTGGGAGGGCGGGCAGCGCGTCATCCCCGAAGCTGTCCGCGAAGCCATGGAAGCCCTGGAGGCGCACGCCGGTGAGATGGTCGGACGTCTCGTCGCCGTGCTCAACGACATGGCCGAGCCCGCGGTGCTCACCTACCGCACCGATCGCGAATTCCACCAGCACTTCCCCGAGGAGACCCGTCCGGCCGCGTGGCATCGGGCTGTGGTCGCCCGCGCGGTCCAGGAAGTGCCGGGCGTGTCGATCGACTACTGGAGCAGTGATGCAGCAGGCTGACAGTTTGGTGCCAGGCCAGCAGGTCAGCCTTGGCGAGGCGCTGAAACGAGCACCCGCAGCGCGTACATCGGCGGGACGCATCCGCGCGACCGCCCTGCCGAAGCTGCGCGACCAGACCCGCCAGTTCACCGCGGCGCCGTCCTACGACGAGAGCTCGGTCAGCGCCGAACCGTTGCTGCCTCAGATCACGCGTCACCTGGAAATCTCCGAGTTGTACTGGGTTTCGGTCGACATGGCCGCACTGGCAGTGTCGGCCGGTGCGGCACTGGATCTCGACGAGATCGACTTCGACGTCTGTCTCGCGCCGTCGCGCACCGGCCTGCTGCTGTTCGACGGCGGCGTCGGTGCGGTCACCTACGGAGACATCGACTGCCCTGTCGATGCCGTGTCTTGGGGGCCGATGGCCGGTGGCCGTGGTCTGCTGTTGTGCTTCTACGTCGCCCGCTGGCGGATCCGCGACGGGCTGAGCGCGGCTGACATCCAGCTCGACGACACGTCCACCCCGCCGTTGATCCCGATCAGCACCACCGAAGACGTCGGCGCTACCGGTAGCGCCGACCGTCCCGCTGACACAGTGCGGCGCGCGTTGATCGCGACCTGGCATCTGATGCAGCAGCCCACCGTGGCATGGACCGGCCGGGCCGAACCGGACAAGAAGACCGCTCGCGCCCACGCCCGGCTCGGCAAGGCGGTCGCCGAGGTCAACATCATCGACCTGCGCCGCCTCTATCAGGCGACCGACCCTGACCACGAGCCGGAGGAGAAACCCGGCCGGTACTCGCACCGATGGGTCGTGACCGGACACTGGCGCAACCAGCCCCACGGGCCGGACCGCGCGCAGCGCAAACGCATCTGGATCCCGGACCACGTGAAGGGCCCTGACGGCGCGCCGTTGCTGGTGCGCGAGCGGGTCAATGTGTGGCGCAGATGATGGTTTCGGTCTGCGGCGGGGATTGTGTTCCGGGCTTTCCCGAGAGACTTGACCGGTCGTAATTTACGACCTATAGTTGGGTCATCAGCGGGGCAGGCAACGGCCAGCCCCCACCCCCAGAGGGAGACCGACATGGACACCAAGCTCGCCGCCAAGATGATCCCCACCATCGCCACCCAGGTCGCCGCCGCCAACACCTACCGCGCCGCCTGCGACGCCGAGACCTTCGCCCGCCGCGTCGCCCTGATCGCCTCCCCCCAGCAGGCCGCCGAGATCGACGCCCTCCTCGAGACCATGTGGGCCCGCAACCGCTGACCGGCCCGGCCCCCGCTCCGGCGGGGGCCACCCGGCGTTAGCCTGGCAGGGTGCCCGAGGACGACGACCCGATCCCGGCCGAGCAGGCCGCGGTCATGGCGGTGGTGATCGACCACATCGAGCCGGACCGGCCGCTCACCGCGGAGCAGCTGCACGCGCTCCTGGTCGCCGAGGTGGCCGACCCGCCGAGCCTGGCCGACGTCCGGGACGCGCTGGCGATCCTGGCCATGCCGCACGTCGGCTACCGGCCGGGTGAGCCTTCGGCTGTCGTGCTGGAGCGGATGCGAGACATGCTCGATGAGGCCGAGTCCGGGCCGCCGCCAATCGACCTCGGCGACTTCCGGTACTGACCAGCCGCCGCTACGATTCGCTCATGTGTTCGAATCCGATCGTGTGGCGGCTCGGCTCCACGACCGGCCTCGACCCCAGCCAGCTCTACCGGGTCCGCGGCGGATGGGCCAGCCCCTCCCCCGCCGCCTGCCCGGCCGGCCACCCGCTCGGCCCGAACCGGGTCATCGTCGGCTCGGTCATGTGCCCCGACGTGCCCGGCACCGGCTGCCACCGCTCCTACCGGTGCCGCACCTGCGACGCGGTCATCCTGTGGCCGCCCGAGACCGCGGCCTGCGTGCACCGGCCATTCGACGGCCGATCAGTCCGCGATACCGGCGGCGTTCGCGAGTGAACGCAGGCTGCCGCTGGCACGGCGCTGCTGCTTGGCCGCGGTCTTGATCACCGACTTCACCGCGGAGCTGGACCGGAAGTGCTCCGAAGACGCCATCCGCGACTCGCACAGTGCGTTGATCGCCTCGTCGACATCACCGGCCAGCAGGTGCGCGCGGGCGGTGTCGATCCAGAAGTAGGCTTGACGTTCCTTGGGGAACCCCTTCGGCATCCGCGTGCTGCGGGCGATCTCCATCGCGCGGCCGGGCTCGCCCAGGTCGACCTCGGCGCACAGCTGGTAGAGCGCCAGGTTGGTCGGACCGACGGGGGTGTCGTAGATGATGCGGTCGCCGCCGATGTGTGGCGCCATCTGCGCGGCCTCGCGCAGGTGTGAGCGGGAGGCGTCGGCCTGCCCGGTTGCGGCCGCGATGGTGCCGGCACGCATGTGAAGGATGGTGAACACTGCTCCGGCGGTGGCGTCTTCGTCGACGAGCGGTTCGATGTCGCCGAGGGTCTTCTCGATCAGCCGCAGAGCCTGCTTGGTGGCGCCGACGCGGGCCAGCGTGGCCGCCTTGACGTAGGCGACGGTGGCAAGGAGCAGCGGGTCGCCGGATCGTGTTGCGGCCCATTCCATCCGCTCGGTCGCGGTGAGGCTGAGGTCGGTGTATCCGAGCTTGTGCGCGACGGTGTTCGCGGCGCGGTAGGCGTCGGTGAGCAGGGTGTAGGCCGGCGCGCCGACGTCGTTGCCGGAGATGAGAAGCTGATCGACGAGGTCAGGCAATGCGCCGATGATCTTGCGGTACTTGGTGTTCTTGCGCCACTCGGCGACCTGGGCGGACTGGAAGCGCAGGTCCTGGATCGGCCGCGGCTCGAGGTCGGGATCCATGAGGTCGGTCGCGGCGAGCGAGCGCCGCAGGACGGGCAGCACGTCGGCGAGGTCTGCGTAGTCCTCGGCGGTGCCGTACAGCCGTGACGCGTCGATCGCGAGCGCGCTGGCGATGGCGCCGATCCAGGTGGTGGATGCGGACGCGTGGCCTTTCTCGACCTTGGACAGCATGGATCGTGATACGCCGGCCCGGCGCGCAAGTTGTTCCTGGGTGAGGCCGGCCAGGTTGCGGTACTTCGCGATGTTCTCGCCGACGTCGTCGCCCTGCTTCATGCCCTGCACACTACGCCTGTTCATTTTGAACAATCATTGAACAATCGAACGTTCACACGGTCGTAGCGTCATCTTCAACGCCTCGCCGGGGCATCGCACCCGGCCGCATCTGAGGGGATGGGATGACAGCGATAGACGATACACAGCAGGCGGTGCTTGACGCGTTACGCCCGGGCGGACAGCTGTCTCTCTCGGCGCTCGCGGCCTCGGTCGAAAAGCCGCGGTGGCGTGTGTATCTGGCGGCGCGACGGTTGCGGCGCCGCGGTCTGGTGTGGCAGTACTTCTCCGGCCTGTGGGTCGCTAGCCCGACCGGCCAGGTCGCGCGATGAGCACCCGCAAGGGGCCGAGCGCGTTGGAGCAGTGGATGCTCGCGATGGTCATCAAGTACTGCGACGAAGAACCCCAGTCGGCAGAGATGCTCGCGAAGCTCACGAACCACAGCGAGCCCCACACCAGGAAGCTGCTGAAGCGGCTGGCCGAGCAGCGGCTGGCGAGTCACGGCGGGCGCAACCAGTGGCGGCCGACCCTGGCCGGGCTGAACTATGCCGACCAGCACCCGTACCCGCGTCGGCAGGCAGCGGCTTCGTGACCGACCCCGATCCGGACACGAAGCCGCCGGTCGCGGTCGGCTACCAGCGGACCAGCTTCGCCGATCTGCGCTCGGCGCGCGAGCGCCGCGGGATGCGGGACCTGGCCGACCGGTACGGCTACGTGTACGCGCGGACCGTGAACCCGGTCGGCGCCGAGCAGCCGGTCGCGGTGCTGCTCGCGATCATCGGCGAGCTGGAGGCCGAGGCGGTGTTCGTGCCGTCCCTCGAGGTGTTCGAGGGCGGCGCGATCCCCCAAGAGCTTTTCGAGGCGGTCGTCGACGTGAACGTCGTCGAGCCCGAACGAACCTACTCGCGGCGGTTCTCCGTCGGCGAGTCCGATTTCGGACTGTTGAGAGGAGGTGAGTAACCCAGATGCAGCAGATCCTCGGGACTGCCGGGCCTGATGGCAACGCCGGCAACTCCAACGCCAGCTTCTTCGACGCGCGGCAGGAGGCGGCCTTCGGCCACTCCAGCTGCTCGAACACCCGCAAGTCGGCGGTGAGCGCGCACAACCCGGACGTGTCCCCGGAGTAGTTGCTTCACCCCCTGTTCTGCCCCGCAGCTTCCGTCACAAGTCGCGCGGGGTAGCGGCCCCCGGCATCCATGTGGTCATGGTGTCGGGGGTTCGCTGTCTGCGGGGTGGGGATAGCGAGAAGGCCCCGACGGATCGGGGCCTTCTGCTGGGTAAACCGCCCCCACGCGAGCCGAAGCTGTGTGTAGTGACCGGGACACGATACCCCGGCAGCTGGCCAGTTACGAGGCTGGCAGCTCAGGCCGCCCAATCTGGTTTGCGTCGTACAGCAGCCGTAGGAGCGCTTCGGTGATATCGACGCGTTTCGTAGGCAGGGTGAACTCGCCCCGGTAATTTCGGGTCTGGTCCGCCGCAGTCAGTTCCCAGGAACCACTGACTTCCTCAGCCTCTGGCGGGACATTGTTGAGCACGAGCAGCACGAAGTCGCCGGCGATCGGTGAGTAGCGACGGGGACGAACATCGGCGAGGTTCATGAACGCCGCGGCAGAATCATCGCGAGGATTCACGAGCCGGAACCCTTCAGGTATCTGAAAGTCACTGCGCCCGAGGCCCGCGATGGCAGGCCAGCCAGGCGTTGACCCGAGCAGCGGGGGGCGTGTGCCCCACGCAGGAGGCAGGTCCGGAAGAATGTCATCCACCGCGTCCTGTGCTTTCACTATGCCAGCTACACCGGACTGGAATTCGACCTCGATCTCCACCTCGCGCAAGTACGACTGACCATGGTTCACGATCTGCAGGTGCGGTCGCTCGGCTTTGCTCCAGATCACCGCGAGCAAGAACTCACTCCACGACTTTTTGACTAGGTATTCCCAGTTATCGAGCTCCTCGTCGAACTCCGCGGCGCTGCGGTTGTCTACGCCCAGGTAGCCGAGTGAGCCGAACGCGCGGCCGCCCTGGGCGCGGGCGCTCCCTCGGGCGAGGTGTTTGCGTACGTCGTCGATCCACTGCTGCTTCAAGCCAGATGGATACTTGGCCCGGTATGCGGCGCCTGTGACCAAAACGTCAACGTTGGCATCCGGCGGGCCGCCCGCTCGCAGCCTAGCGACGAGGTCGTCGATCTCCGCTGCGTTCGCTTCCCGTGTCTCGCTGGTTGGGCGAACGTAGACTGCCCCGTTGCGGAGCAGCGGAGTGCTCTTGGTGCCGTCCGAGAATTCCTTCTGACATGCGTAGATGGTTGATCCGTGCTCAGGCGGGTCGACCATGATGATGAGGACGACCTTGGTTGTGCCCGCTACCGGGAGTTGCCGGATCTCCCATCCAGGTTTGCTGCCGAATCCGGTGTACTGGCCGACGCGGCTACGCAGGTCCTTCTCGTCGATCTGGGCGACGCCGTCGATTGATCCGTGTGCAACGCCGATCACCATGAGTGCGTGGCCGGCGAAGTACTTCGCCGCGACGTCCGGCATGCGGTTGGACGCACCCAGGATGTACTTCGCGACCTTCGCCTGACCGCTCTTCGTTGTGACGTCGACGTCGCTCTTGGCCTCTAGGTAGTGGGTCTCGGTCCTGTCGCCGTTGTCTCGGATGTACTCGACGATCTCCCACAGTTGCCTGTCACCCTTGGGGTAGACGGTGAGGTCAAGGTCCATCACACGATCGTAAACATCGCCACCGACACGCACGATCGAGTTTCACCTCGGAGAGTGGTCCCACACAGGGATTCCGGCGGCGCGGGCGTGCCGCATGCAGTGCTGGGTGCTGATCGACTTGCCGAGTGGGAACGCCAGGCACAGGTCGGCGCCGAGCCGGATCATCTCGAGGTTGCGGCGCGGGCCGGCGGCCGGGCAGTACGGGGTTCCGTCGCGGCGATACCGCGGCGCGTGCTTGCAAGCAGGGTCGCAGTGCTCCCAGTCGGCCGGATGCGGCTCGAGCGGCAGACCAGCGCTCCCCCAGATGTCCGCCGCGATCGAGTCGGCGCCCTCGGCCGCCCCGTGTACGAGGATGATCGGGCCCGGTTGCAGGTGACGCCACGCCGCGGCGAGCGCGTCCCGGATGACCTGCCGATCGGTCCAGTCCCGCGAGCCGGTGACCAGCAGTCGTTTCACGCGAGGGCCACCACGTATTGCCAGTCCTGCACGTCCACGCTGCTCACCGCATGGCCAGCGTCAGCCAGTGCCGCCGCGACCCGCGCGCCGGTCTTGAGCGCCTGCGCGATCGTGGCGAGGTCATCGAGTTCCACGACGACATTGGCGTCCGGCGGTGAGGCCCACGGCTTACCCGCTGGCTGGTGCACGACAGAGGTGCGCCCGCCGAAGGGCTCGACCACCGGCCGGACGCGAGCGTCGAGTTCTTCCAGGTGACCGAGGGTTTCGACGTCGTTCCACCGATCGATCGTCTCGTCGGGTTCCACGAAGAGGCGAATGCTGACGGTCATAGCGATCTGCCTACACGAGGATGCCCGCGGCGGTAGCCGCCTGGACCCAGGTGTGCCATTCGTCGACCATGGCGTCGGCGAAGGCGAGGTCGGTGATGCCGGCGGGGTCGAGGATCTGTTTGGCGTCGAGGTTGTCGATCAGGCCGGGCACCTCAAGGTCGTCCATGCTGTCCCAGTACGGCGCGTTGACGAGCGTCAGGACCTTCACGAACACGGGGTACCGCTTCAGCTCCTGCAGGATGCGGGTGACCTGCGGCCGGTCGGTCGGGTCGTCGTCGGTCACGATCACCACGTACAGCGGCGCGGTCGTGGTCTTCGCCATGTCGAGCACGACCTCCAGAGCCGCGGCGAGGTAGGTGCCGCCCATCTGGTTCGGGCGGAAGATGTCGCGGTCGACGACGCCGGCGTAGTTGTCGAGGGTGACCTCGACGGTCGGCCAGACGCGGGAGTCGAACGGGATAACCGGGATCCGGCCGTCGCCGTCGATCTGCAACGCGAAGGCGAGGGCGCGGTCGACGAGCTGCTGCACCATGCCGCGCCGGTAGCCGGAGTCCATGGAGTAGGAGTGGTCGAGGATCATGGCGGCCTCGGCGCGGACTCCGTCGAGACCGGCCTTGGACAGCGAGATGCCCGCCTTGTCGAACTTCTTTGCCAGGTCGACCCCGGCGGCGGCGACGGTCGTGCGGGAGACGGCGGGGCCGGTGCCTTTGGTGAGGGTGACGGTGCGGGCCGCGGCCTGCACGCTGGCGGCGACTTCGGCGGTGGCCTGGGGGCGGGTGCGGGTGAAGATGCCCATGGTCAGGTGCTCCGTTCGGTGGGGTGGTCGAGGACGGTGAGGACGGCGTCGGCGAGCTGGTAGCAGTCGATCGCGGCTTCGCCGTCGTAGCCGGCGTTCGAGTCGATGCCGACGGATCCGCCGCCGTCCATGCCGCATCGGCCGAGCTGGTGGAGCATGTTGATGCTCAGCGCGTGCGCGATGCACTCGCGCCGGAACGCGGGGTCCTTCAGGTCTTCGGCGAGGTCGTCCCAGAACACGCTCACGGCGGCCTACCCGTAGGTGCAGTTGAGGTGCCAGCCGGGTTCGGCGTCGCCGACGTCCAGGCCGAGCAGTTCGACGAACCGCGCGAGCTGGCCGCGCCATTCCGGCTGCTCCACCAGCGGGTTCAGGCGTGTGGAGCTCCACCCATACACGTGCTGAACCGACGCCTTGATACGGACGGCGTACTGCGGGTCGCCGCCGTCGCATCCGTAGGAGTCGAGCTCGACCGGGACCGTGGCGAGTAGTTCGCGCCTGCGGTCTCGGCTGGCTGACCACGCCTGGTAGTCCGGCGAGGTCTCCTGGAACGTCTGCTGGCGGTCGCGGATCGTCTTCTCGGCGAGCTCGCGTGCCTCGCGCGGGAGTCGCCACAGCTCCTGACGCCCGTCTGGGTAGTCGGCCGGGAACGGGACTTCGATCCAGCCGAGGCGGCGGGCGAGTTCGTCTTCCCAGTCCTCGTCGTCCTGCATCCACTGGGGTTCGTTGGTGGTGTCGGTGTCGTAGTTGTACTCGGGTTCGGGGAGGTCGTAGCCGAAGTACACGTCGGCTGAGGGGCTGCTACCCATGGTGTCCTCCGAGGGGTTCGTCCTTGTAGGTGCGGGTGCCGTAGAAGTCCCGCTCGCTGGGCGCCAGCGAGTCGAGCGCCCAGTTGAAGATGTCGCAGATGGTCTGCATCGCCTCGGCGTCCTTCTCGTCGTAGAACGCGCCAAGCTCGCCGGTGCCGCCACCGTCCCAGTTGATGGCCATGATCGGGCGGGAGCCGTCGCCGGGTTTCGATCCGGCGGGCCACCACACGCACAGGCGGCCACCGTCATTGGCTTTCGCCCACGCGAGGGCGCGCTGAGCCATCTCGGGGTGGATGTCGGTCATTCGGTTGGTCTCCATTCGCCCTGGGTGCTGGTCCAGAGGCGTTGTAGTGGTCGGCCGGTGAACGCGGCGACGTCGCGGGCCTCTTCCTCGTCCGAGGTTTCGATGATGGCGAGGCCGTGTTCGTCGCGGACCGACCAGAGGTTGGTGGGCTGCCAGTCCGCCATGACGGTCATGCGTCGTCGTCCTGGTTGCGGCGGGTGAGTAGTTCGGTGGCCCAGCGGCGGCGATCGGCTATCTGCTGGTCGGTGAGGTGCACGCGCTCGGGCTGCATGTCTTCCTCGGTGAGTGCGGACATCAGCGCTCCCCGATGTTCGGGAAATTGCCGGATTCCGTGTCGCGCGGAATCGGCGAGTTTCCCGAACATTCCAGGTCAGAGCGGCGGAACGCGCGCGGCTTCACCGCGGCCTCGGCCAGCTTCGGCGCCGGGTCAGCCTGGTCGCCCTCGGCCATCAGCTTGTCGAACTGGTCGGCGGGCAACACGATCGGCGCGCACTCGTACTCGGCGATGGCCTGTTCCACGAGCAGCAGCGCGCTCTCGTAGTCGTCGCTGACGGCGATCAGCTCCAGCGCCTGGTACACGGCGGGCGCGTTCGGGAGGGCGCGCAGTGGGCCGGCGACGTGGTCCTCGATCAGCTCAGACACAATCCACGCGGCATCAGGGAGGACCGAGATCCTGCGGTCCTCGAGCGCCCACTTCAGGTAGACCGCGGCCTTGCGGAGGTCTTCGACGCCGTTCTTCTCGCGGTGCCGCCAGATGTACTTGAAGGCATTCCCGGCGCAGAACGTCATGTGCCGCGTGATCGCGATGCATTCGCAGGTGAACCGCGACTGCGTGTAGTGCGCGGGGTGATTCACAACGTCGGTCATCGGGTCCTCCTAGCAGCCTCGCCGCTGGGTCTTGCGGGCTTTGCGGGCGGCGCGGTTGCGGGCGCGCCGGCGGGCCTTCTCGGCGTCGGGGACGGTGCCCTGGTAGACGTGCTTGCCCTGGAGGGCGAACAGGCTCGCGCGCGCGTACGGGGTGCCGAGCAGCGGTTCACGCTCGACGGCCGGCCGGAACTGCGCGGGGATGATCTGCATCAGGCCGCGGCCGATGGAGGTGGTCATGCGAGGGTCTCCTGGTCAGGCGACTTCGAGGACGAGCGAGGCGATGGAGTCGAGGATGTCGGCGACGGATTCGCGGCACTGCCGGCTCTTTCCGTCGACCTGGACGATGGTCCGGTCGGGGTCGTCGGGGTCGGCCGCGATCACGCTGACCTGGCTGGCGCGCACGTACACCGGGTCGCCCTCGTCGTCGGTGAGGTGCAGGAAGGCGTCATTCATGCTGTGTGGTCTCCTGAGGTGAATCGGATTGCGGTCGCATCGGCGGTGCCGAGTTCCTGCCAGCCCTCGCCTTGTGGGTCCTCGCGCCACAACCGGACGGTGACGTCCTGCGGCCGAATCGGCAGCCGCGGTCGCTGCGGCCGGTACACCCAGCGACGGGTGACCGTGTCGTACGCGGCGCGCTCGTAGGTGACGGTGTTCAGCTCGACCGTGGGGGACGGGTTCTGGAAGTCGAGCGGCGAGAACCTGGCCGGAGCCACGGTTTCCACGCGCTCGACGTTGACCTCTACGGAACGCCCGTGCGCGTGCCCGCCCTCCATCACTCCCCCGACAGGCTTCGGCACCCATTGGGCAGTCACTGGATACCGGTCGGCCATAGCTTCCGAAGGCGTCGGCGTACCGGAGCTGACGGCCGTTTCAGAGAGGTGAATCACGACACCGGGGAAGCGCTCTCGGGCGGCGCGCTGCAGCACGGCTCGCAGTTGCAGCGCGACGATGTCGCTCCGCAGCCAGGTGCCACCACTGACTTGAACGGTGCATCGCAGGTTTTGCAGCGCGGCGACGCCCGCCATGTCCAGGACGCCGTGCATCGGCCGCCACACGCCAGCGGATGGTGGTGTGGCGGTGTAGATCTCCATCCACGGCCGCCCGCCGGGCTCGACACCGCGTTTCCAGGGGTTCGGGTTCTCCCGGTCCGCGTAGAGTTCGATTGTCTCGCGGCCGGTGCGCAGAACCCAGTGATGGTTCCAGAACCCGACACGGGCGGGAGAGTCGAGGGCTTCGAGCTCGTGCTGCATGAGGTCAACCACGTTGGCGCGCAGGCCGGTGGTGTCGTCGCAGCGCCACCAGCGCGGTTCGCCGGCCACCGGCCCCTCGTCCAGGCCGAGCGGGTCGGCGGGCAGCGACCGGAACGTCCACGGTGCCCACGGGTTCGTCGGGCTCGGGCGAAGGTAGTTGTCGGTGTACGAGCGGGGGTACTCGAACGCTGGCGGGATCACGCCTCCGTCGTCGAACCCCGGGGACGGTTGGGCGGGTGGCGTGAATTCGCCGTCGAAGGTCGATCCGGGGCAGACGACGGGGCTGGTGTCGTCGGCGTACCGGTATTCGGGGTCGACGTAGCCGAGGCGGCGCATGAGCTGCATGCGGCGGGTGATGGCGAGGCCGTGCCAGTCGGCGTGGCACCACGGGTGGGGGCAGGTGGTCTGGTTGACGTTGTGGTCGTAGCCGGACCGGTTGTCGTACTGGGACATCTGCCAGTCGACGAGTTCGTCGATCTCGTCCACGATGTCGCGGTCAGGCATCCCCGACCTCCTCGACGGTGGTCCCGTCCGGCACTTCGAGGATCAGTGCGGGGTCACCAGCGCGGTCTGGGCGCTCAGCGAACCGGATCGGGTAGGTCCAGCGAGGGTCGGAGTGCAGAACAGACAGGACCCATTCGGCGTCGGTTACTGGCGTCGCGCCGCAGAACTCAGCCGCGACCGCCAGCTGGGCGCCGGAGGGCGCGGTGAGCAGGATCGTGACGACCTTCCGCCAGGCGTTGAACTCCTCGCGGAAGTAGCCTTCCAGTTCGACAAGGTCATCGGACGCACCGTAGATCCGCAGCATGCACAGTTCGCGGTCAGGCATCGGCGTCACCGTCCAGCCAGGCCCGCACCGCGGTGAAGTCCACCGGGGTGCGACCGGGACCTTCGACAACGAAGCTGACATCCTCGATCTGGCTGGGCGAGATGTAGCAGTCGAAGGACAGCACCGACGAGAGACGGGCGAGGTCGTAGCCGAAGCTTGCCCACACGCGGGCTTCCGGCGTGCCGTTCATCCGTGCGCGTACCTGGTCCGCGAGTTCCCCGACGACGAACATGCGGGTGATACGCCAGCCTGGGATGTTGGCCGCGCATTCGTCGAGGGTCGACACGGTCCCGAATTTGGTTGGGTCTTCGACCCACGCCTTGTACATCCACGGCGTCATGCCGAGGTATTCGCGCAGGGATCGTGGGTCGTCGCCGTCGTGCCACTTTCCCACAAGGTCGTCGAGGTCAGGCATCGGCGGCCTTGGCCTGCTCGTCGAACCGGATGATCGTCTCGGGGCCGACTTCGTGCAGACGCACGGTGATGTTGTCTTCCGGGAAGCCGGTCCAGATCGCGATGTAGTGCGCGGTGATACTCGCCAAGAACTGTCGATCCGCGATGTCGAGCGTGCGACCAGGGAAGTCGGTGACCCGCACATGCCAGCAATCGGGGTACGAGTGATCGATCATCGGCGTGACAAGCACGTCATAGACCGGCGGCACAGGACGGGTCGGCTCGAGTTCGCGGATGGCGGCGGCGATCAGCCGGTCGCATTCGCGGGTGTCGACCTTGTCGACGTAGCCGTGTTCGTCGAAGGTGATGGGGACGGCGCCGCCGCGGCCGAGTGCCGCGTACAGGTCCCAGACCCAGTCGGAGTTGCCGAACGGCCGCTTGCCGCTGAATCCTTCCGTGTACTTCCACACCTCGGCGAGCAGCGCGATGAGGTAGCCGCGAATGGTGTCGGCGCCGCTGTCGTTGCCGGGTTCGAGGGGGAGTTCGAGGATTTCCGCTGGGGTCACACACTCATTCTCGAGCGCGCGTCAAACCCAGGATTTCGCGTGCGGCCGTGCGGATAGTGGGCCGCACGGCCGGCGGTCTACTTACGGGGTTTCAGGCCGGGGGTGCCGGGTTCGATGCCGTGTTCGCGGGCGATCTTCCGTACGTGCGGGGCGGTGTACGGGGAGGCTTCGGCGACCTTGGTCGGTAATTCGCCTTCGCGTAATGCATTCACAACGGCCGCTATTACTTCTTGTCGCGCCTTTTCGACGCGCTCGTTTAGGCTCTCGTACCGCTTGGTAGCGGCTATTAGCCTGTCCAGTGCTTCCGTCACGCCGCGATCGTATCGCCAGCGACAATTCCGAGGTTGCAGCAGAAACATAGAAAACGATACGCTAAAGCGCTTTCCTAAAGCGCTTTCCATGATCGGTTTAACGGCGGAGGTTCATAGCTTGTGACCAGCACTGATAGCGAATGCAGCATCGAGATTCTGCCGACCATTTCCAGCGGCGGCGTGCGCTGCTACACGGGCGTGTGTCGCCCCTGCGGCGTGTCGGTGATGGCTGCCACACGCGCGGACGCCCGCGCCCGCTGGGACCACCACCGCACAGTCCCCGCCCCGCCGGCCAGCGTGCTCACCGAGCCGGTGACCCGCGACCTGGTCGACGACTGGGCCGACTGGTTCCTCAACGGCCGCGGCTACCTACAGGCGTCGACGACCCGCTGCGCGCACGGGCGGCGGCTGACGGAGTTCTGCGACACCTGCGACTAGGCGGCGGCCGCGAGTTCGGTGGGCGGTTCCTGTTCGAGGCGGCGGGCGATCAGCTCGCAGTACCGCTCCTCCAGCTCGACACCGGTGGCGGGTCGGCCCAGGTTGCGGGCGGCGACGAGGGTGGAGCCGGAGCCGGCGAACGGGTCGGCGATGGCGCCTTCGCTGCGGTCGATGAGCAGCTCCATCAGCGTGACGGGTTTGGGGGTGGGGTGGCCGACCTTGCGGGCGAGGGAGCTCATGCCGACGCTGGTGCGCAGGACGGACCCGATGCGCCGGTGGGTGCCTTTGGGCCAGCGTCCCCACAGGTAGATTTCCTCGTGGGAGCTGCCGAACGCGCAGGCGAGGTCGCCCATGCCGGGGCCGGTGCCGTCGGTCTTGTCCCAGACGAGGACGAGTTTCGGGTTGGGCGGTCGGGGGATGCGCCAGGTGCCGAACACGGCGGCGGTGGAGCCAGGGTTGCGGGTGAACCAGGCAGCGAGGGCTTGGTCGCGGATTTCGGTGGTGTCGTCTCCGGCGATGAGTGTTTTTCGTCCGCCGCGGCCGGTGTAGCTCATTCCGTAGGGCGGGTCGGTGATGAGCGTTTCGGCGTCGAGCCATTCGGAATTGTCGAGGCATGATCCGTGGAATAGTCGGATATTGCCGGATTCGTAATACGGGGCCGCCATTCAAGCCCCCTTCACATATTTCACGATCCGATTGTCACTCGCCCTGTCAACCCGAACCGGGTTATTGGAATCCGAGCCGTGCCGAGAACTTCTGGAACCAGTCGTATTCGTTGCCGTAGCCAGCTTCTTCGACGGCATTCAGGGCGGCCACGATGTCGCTGACGGCTGCGTCCATGCTCCCGTTCGCCTCGGCGCTGCGTATCCGCTTGGCTGCCGCGGCCAGCGCACGCCGGCGGGGTTCGTCGAGCCAGTCGAGGAGGGCGGGCAGCGGGATGCCTTCGTCTGCGGCGAACGAGCGCCGGTACGGCCCGCATTCGACGGTGAGGACGTTGTCGATGCTGGCGCAGGTGTCGCAGTGGCCGCCGTGTTCGACGTGCTCGTGGACGTAGACCGGGTCGCTGGCGTTGAAGCGGGCGCGGATGGCGTCGGCGAGTGGCCCGGATACGAGGGACCGCCGATAGCCGTCCTCGTCGTCACCGGTGGACTCGGCAACGGTGAGCAGGTGGTATTCCGTCACGTGTCGCTCTCCTCGGCGAGGGCTTCGGCGACACCCCACCGGCCGACGCGCAGGTGTGGCGCGATCTGCTTCGCGAGGGCGAGGGCTTCGTCGAACGGGAACCGGTGCGCGGCAAGCCATTCGTCGTGGCGCTCGCTGGGTATGGATTCCGGGGATCGGCTGCCGTCGGCGGCGTAGCAGCGCCCCAGGTGGGTGACCGCCCATAGGCCGTGCCCGCGGTATTCGACGTTGATCGTGAACGCGGCGCGCTCGAGGTGGTCGCGGGGCACGCACGACACCTCGAATCGGCCGACGTCGAGGTCTGGCTCGGGCAGGGTGCGGTGGGGTTCCGCGAGCCGGAAGACGTGCCGGAACCGGTGGCCGGTGCGCGCGTGCCCACAGGAGGCACAGAACTCGATCGGGGTGCTGTTCGCTGTGGGCCGCTGTTCAGGATCGTTGAACGTCGACGACGGCTGAACGAGCGCTCGGACTTCCGCTCGAAGGCGCAGCATCTCCTCGGGCGTCACGCGGCCAGCTCGTTCGGTTCGAGGGAGAAGAACAGGACCACGTGGTCCTCCGGCGCGCCGACCTGCTCGGCTATCCAGCGGATCACGTCCTCAACAGCGTTCTGTCGAGATTGGCCGACCCGGAGTTTCACGGTGCCCCGCCGCTCGCTGAACTGGACGCCCAGCGGGGTCGGCCAGGTCAGGGTGATCATGAAGTAGTAGTCCCGCATCAGTGCCCCGTCTTCTTCGGCTTCTTCTTGTGCTTGGGCTTGTCGTGGTCGGGTTCCCACTCGTAGCCGGGCAGCCCGGCCTCGCAGTAGGAGTCGTCGACGAGGACGTCACCGCGGTCGAGTTCGCACCAGCGCGTCGGCCGGTTGCAGGCGGTGGCTCCTGTGCCGGCGAGCACGGCGAGGGCGAGAACGGTCGCGGCGGTGCGGGTTCGGCTCTGGAACATCAGGGATGCTCTCCCGGGTCTGGTTGGGTCACGGCGCCGGCGAAACAGTCGACCGCGATGCTTGCGCCTTGAGCGGTGTCATGGGTGAAGACCAGGCACCTGCGCCCGGTGCCCTGATCGGTGTAGCGCTGGACGCGAACTCCATTGGGGCTGCCGGTGTCGGAGTTCGCGACGGCAACACCCACGCCGGCCGAGGCGATCACCGCGAGTACCGCGGCGGCGGTGCGGGTTCGGGTGGTCATTTGACCTCGCTGGTGGTGAAGAAGACGACCAGCCGGTCGTCCTCGTGGGTGACGTGCGCCCAGTCGTCCAAGGTGGGGATGCTGCCGTGGTGGGCGGCGTATCCGCTGCGGGCGAACGCGATGGCTTCGAGGAAGTCCCCGACCGGGACCTTGCCGCTGTCGTCAAGCGGGACGACCCATTCGTGGTGGGTTTCGACGCGGGTACGGGACGTGACGATGCTCATGCGAGCTGCTCCTTGTCGCGAATGTAGGTAGCGGTGTCGAAGGCCAGCGAGACGGCGCGCCGCCAAGGCCTGAGATAGCCGACCTCGTAACCGGTGTGGCCGCACAGCACGCACACCGCCCAGCCCTGCACGCGGCCGTTCAATCCGCGCACTGCGCCGACGTGCACGCGCGGGGATCGCTGGCCCGCGGCGCTATACCGGTTGAGGAACCGGTCGAGCGCCGCACCGTCCGTCATTCGCCGGCCGCTATCTGCTGTCCGGTCCAGGGCAGGTGCAGGCCGTCGCTGGCACGGCGGGGCACCACGTGCACGTGGAGGTGGAAGACGGTCTGGGTGGCTTCGGCGCCGATGCTGGTGATGATGTTCGCCGAGGGCGTGCGGGCGGCGATCTCGGCCGCGTACTTCATCACGACGCCGGTGAGAGTGGGCCAGGTGGTGGCGTCGTCGACGTGCTTGCGTGGGATGACCAGCAGGTGTCCGGGTGTGACCGGGTTGAGGGGAACGATCGCGATGGCCTCGCGCCACTGGTCGACGATGGTCGCGGGCGCGCCGTCATCCAGGATCGCGCAGAACGGGCAACGGTTCGTCATGGCTGGTCCTCGTTGACGTTGGCCGGGGTCGTGACAGTGCGGCTCTCCCAGTTGCAGTCGACGGAGGTGGAGCCGGAGTTGGCGTTGTCGCGGACGATGACGCACAGCACGCTGCCGCCGTCGGGGGTGGGGATGCGGCGTACTTCGTGGTCGACGGCCGAGGTGTCGTTGGCGCAGCCGGCGAGGGTGACCGCAGCGGCGAGGGCGAGGCCGGCGAGCAGGGCGGCGCGGCGCGGGCTGGTCATGCTGCCGCCTGGGTGAGCCATGCGTCGATCTGGTCGCGGATGGTGCGCGCCTGGTCGACGGCGAGGTGGGCGGCGATGTCGCGCCCGTCCTTGTCCTCGATGCGCAGCCACACGTGCGGGGCGCTGGCGGCAGAGGATTCGTAGACCGACACCTCGTCCCCGTAGGCGGTTTCAACCGGCGCCCAGTGGAAGAACCCGCGCACGCTGTACTTCCCGGGCAGGTCCGCGACCGGTGCGTACAGGCGGGCGAAGACGTCTTCGCGCAGGACGGTGGTGGTGCCGTTCGGTGTGCGGAGGATCCAGTTGTTGGGCTGGACTTCGCCGCCGCCGGGGCCGCCGATGATGAACCAGCGGATGTCGGTGTCGTCCTCGTTCGGCGCGCCGATGTTCGCGTCGGGGCAGAACGCGAGCAGGTCGGCTTTTGTCGAGGTGCCGAGGCGGAAATGGATGGCTTCGACGGTGGCCGGCCGCGTCTGGTACTTCGGGTAATCAGCCATTGGTTTCCTCTCGGCGTTGGCGGGCGCGCGCGATGGCTTCCCGGAATTCGGGTGACGGGCCGGTGTTCTCGGCGCGCATGCGGGCGATCGTGCCGGGCGGGACGATCGTGCGGTCGACGCCGACGCCGTAGACGGCGCGCGCGGCCTTCTTCAGCTCGTCGATGAGAGCCTGGTCGCGCTGCTGCTTGGCGTGGATCGCCGCGTAGTTCTGCTGGGTCTCGGCGCGCAACGCCTCGAGCTGCTTGGTGCGTGCAATGGCGAGGTCGATCATGTTGACCAGGCCGCCGTCGCCGTCGACGACCTTCCGCAGGTGCGGCGGGAGCGTGTCGTACTGCTCGTCACCGCCCTCGTACGTGCGCAGGGTCGCCTCGCGGATCCGCTCGAGCTCGGTGACGGTCAGGTCAGGGCTGTCGGTCATCGGTACTGGTACCTCTCTCCGGTGATGCGTTCCCAGGTCGCGATGGTCACGTCTCCTTCGGCTCGGCAGGTCGGGCACTGGCCGGCCGCGGTGGTGGGGCCCTTGATCGAGGCCCAGCCGGTTCCGGTTCCTTGGCAGGTCGGGCAGACGAGCCGCAGGGAGCCGGTCATTCGGGGGCGTCCGTCCAGGCGGTGACGTAGCGCTGCATGAGGCGGTCGTCGGTTTCGTCGGTCACCGCGTAGGCGGCCAGGCGCTCGACACCCGTGGGCAGCAGGTCACCGAGCGCGTCGACCATTCGCGCGGCCCATCGGCGGTAGATTTGTTGGAACGCAGGTCGCTCCGACTCCCACGCTCGACCGTCCAGCTTCGCCTCGGCGCGGTGGTGCTCGGCCCATGCCTCGCGCGCGATCCGTTCGATCGCTTCGGCGCGGATCTGTTCGGCGGTCACGCGGATTCCTCAAGGACCGGTGCGATGTTGCCGGTGACCTTGTCGTAGACCCGCATCGCCCAGCGCGCGTCACCGAGCGCCGTGTGCCGCTCCTCCTCGGTGGGCGGTTCGACGCCAATCAGCCGGGAGAGGTCGTCAGACTTCCACGGCGGGTTGATCGCAGCGATCGAGTCGAAGCGCCGCGCTCGGTCCTCCAACGACTCTTCGCCGTCGGGCATGTCGAACGCTCCCCGAGCACGAAGGCCGGCGAGGTAGCCGACGGTGAGGTTCTCGATGTCGATGAGGTGGTAGTGCCAGGCGGGGGTGAGTCCGTTGTCGCGCAGCAGCGGAGCGAGAGTCTCGGTGTCGAAGTTCGGGACAGCGCCGACGACGTGCGCGCCGTGGGTCCAGCGGGCGACGATCTCGGCTGCGGTCCACGGCTCGACCATGCCGCGTTTGCCTGACTCTGGTCGGGTCAGCGGGTTCAGCGGTGCGAGGGTTTCGCGGGTTGAAAGCCATTGGCCGACGGGGTGGCGGTCGTAGAACCGGCCAACGCGCAACCCGAACGGATCCGCGGTGGCGAGGTCGATGTCGACGAAGAACGACAGCTCACGCTCGCCGGCGTCGTCGCGGCGGATCATGGCGATTTCCCAGGCTTTCCGACCAGGGTGTACGCCGTCGGTTTCGGTGTCGAGGAACACGAGAGGGGTCATGCGGTGGGCTCCTGCGCGGTGAGGGCGGTGATGATGCGTTCGGCGTGCTGGGTGGTTTCGCTGTGGGTAGCGATGCCACCGTTCGGTGTTTCGACGAGCGACACCTTGCAGGCGCGTTGGCCGTTGACCTGGAGGCCGTTGAGGATCTGCACGTAGCGTTCGGTGAGTTCCCACATGAGGGCTTCGGCGTCGATCCAGTCGGCGACCAGCTCGACGAGCCGGGCGTGGCTGATGGCGTCGGGGTTGTCGCGCAGGGTTTGGGCGCCGGCGGCGAGGCGGGATTGGAGGTCGGCGGTGATCATCGGCTCGCCGGCGATGTTTTCCGGTTCGGGCTGGTCGGTCATGCGGCCGGTTCTCCTTCGAGCGTGTGCATGGTGGGGACGATCAGGTGGAGGTCGCACCGCCACACGCCGTCGGTGTCGATGTCGGGGCGGTGCCCGTACGGTCGGCACCCGTCGGAGGTGACGCGAACCCACGCGCGCGTCGCGTCGAACCGCACCTCTTCGTCGCCCCGCCAGTACCCCGGCCTGCCCCTGAATACCGTTGAGATCAGGTCGATGTAGGTGAAGAGGCTGGGGTTGTCGGGCGTGTCGATCCACACGCGTTGCCCAGCCTGGATGCTGTCGGCGAGGCGGACGAGGTCGGATTGTCCGAGTAGGTCGAGGAGTAGCGTGAACGCGGGCTCGTTCACGTCGGGTTTCCTTCGACGGCTTTCCGGAGTTCGCGCGCGCACTCGCGGGCGATGGCGGCGAACAGGTCGTTGCGCAGGTCGCTCTCGCCGTCCCACTGCCGCAGCAGGGCCTGTACGCGGTCGAGTGCATCGAGCAGGTGGGGCAGGTTTGTCATCGCCCAGGCGATCGCGTGCGCGTCGGCCTTATCGTTCAGGCTCGTGCCGGCGGTAGCGAACCGTTCAAGCAGGCCGTCCGCGGTGGTGCCGACGGCCCAGTAGTCGGTGAGCACGATCCCGCTCGGCGGCGTGGCTGACCACTCGCCGAGGGTGGCTTCGGCGAGCAGGGAGCGGCCTTCCGCGAGCAGGTGAGTAACCGGCGGCGGGGTCACCGGCCGGGTCCATTCACTGATGCGCACATCTTGATTCCACTACTCATGTCAAACCCGCAGCCGCCACAGCGATCAGCACCACGACAAGGCCGCCGACGACCGTGCCGACGACCGATCCCACGAACCCAGCCCACGCGAACCGGCGCGCTTCCTCGGTCGGCGCGGTGTACGCGCACAGCGCGAGCGCCAGCAGCCAACCGGCGCTGAACACCAACGCCGCGATCATGCCGCGACCCTCTCAGTGCAGCCACAGGCCCCCCAGTCGTCCGGATCGAACATCGCTGGCTGCTGCTCAATCCGCTCACGAAACGCGCCCAGCGTCAGAGGCTTCACCGCACCGCCGGCGCGATCGCGGAGAATGGCAACGTCTCGCCCGAGCATCGCGCGCGTCCGTTCCTCCTCCGCTTCCCACTCGAGGTAGCGCGGCCGGTTCACGGTCAGCAGCAACGCCCACTGCGCCTGGCCGCCACGAACGCAGGCCCCGCCGCAGTTCGCGTGCGCGAACCCCTGCCGGTAGAGCCGCGGCGGCTCGATCCCGCGTGCACGAAACAGGGCCAGGAGGTCCGGCTTGGAGACGTAGGGCGGATCGAGCAGCGGCGACCGGATCGCCCACGGCTTCCAGGGCTCCACCGCGGCGGCATGCCGTTCGGGTTCGGTCCAGTCGAAGCCGAGGTAGATGACCGCTTCCTCAGGGGCGTAGTGGTGTTCGAGATGGTTGCGCAGCAGCTCTCGTTTGAGCACGCGGGAGCAGACCGCCATGCGGTTGTTGGGCACCACCCGCTCGTCGCGGCCGACCTCCATCGGAGTGCGACCGTCCGCGATGATGTCCCACGTGCAGCCGAGCCGCTCGGCGACCTCGTGTCCGAAGCGCCAGTTGTCCGCGTCTTCGACCTTGGTGTCGGCAGTGAGGAGTACGACGTTGCTGGCGCCGTGTTCCTCGACAACCCGCCACGCGACCTCGGCCGATCCTGCGCCGGTGGAGAACTGGACGATGTGGGTGGTCATGCTGCGACCTGCTCACCGTGCAGGACCGCGCGCAGGCGACGTCCGAGCCACTCCCCCACCGCCGGCGAGACCGCGTTGCCGTAGCCGTCGACCTGGTTGCGCGCCGACCCCCACACCTTGAACGTGCCCGGCTGATCACCGAAGTCGGGATCGAACCCGCAGCCGCGGCCGACCTCGTAGGCGCGCAGCATCCGGAAATAGCAGTCCTCGAGCTGGATCTCGGCCAGGAGGTCACGCCATTCACCGACCACGAGTCCGGTGGTGTCGCGCGAGGTGAGGGTGCCGAACGGTTCGGTGACCGGGTGGGGCGCGGTCGCGTCGGCCCCGCTGCCGTTCTGCTTGAACCAGCCCGCGGCCGTGAGCAGGCCGGGGATCTGCTCCGAGGTGACTGTCGGCATCGCCTCGGCATGGATCGTCGGCCGGGTGTTCTTGCGGAACGGGATGATTCCGGTGACCACGCCGAGGGTTTCGGAACCGGGCTGGGTCGGCAGCGCCGCGTCGACGCCGCGGGGCGCGCCCTGGTAGTTGGTGACCGAGGCGAACAGCAGCGCCCGGTCCTCGGTCGCGGTGACCGTGTCCATCGGGCGCGTGAAGTGCTGGCCGTCCCCGTTGTGGCGGTGCGCGAACATGACCGTGCCTGTAGCGACGGTGGCCGGCGGCGCGATGGGGCCGGTGGACAGGAGCGCGGTCTCCTGCTGGCTGGTCTGGGTGGCCATCGGCTGGCCGAGGTGCTTCTCGACACCGTGTACCGACTTCGCGGGCATGAGGACGGCGGGGAACTCGGCGAACCGGGCGCGGCAGCGTTCCGCGCGCGCCATGGTCGCCGGCGCGAGGGGTTTGGTGCGGTCGCCGATGCGGGTGCCGAGGTCGGACAGGTCGAGCGCGTTCAGTGACGGCGACATCGGCGGGACGACTTCACGACGGCACCGCGGGCACCGGTAGTTGTACTGGGAGCCGTAGCGGACGGCGCCGGTCAGCGGGATACCGGTCTTCCACGACCACACGGCTTCCACGGCCTGGTCGCAGGCGTGGCACCACGACAGCGGGCAGTGGTCCAGGTCCGGGGTGGGCAGATGCTTCTGCCAGAACACCACGTAGAGGCGGTCGCGGGACTGCGGGACACCGAAGAACATGCTGTTCAACCGCAGCTCGCGGTACTCGTAGCCGATGGTGTCGAACTGCTTCAGCCACCACCGGTAGGTCGTCCCGTCGCCGATCTTCTTGCGGCCGGGGATCGCGGGCCCCCAGGAGACGAGTTCGGTCGTGCATTCGACGATGATCACCCGCGGCCGATGCCGGTCGGCGTAGTGGAGCACGCAGTTCGCGGTCGCCCGGTCCCGCTCCGAACGGGTCACGCGCTCATCGAATTCGGGGTCGTCGAGGTCGAACAGGTTCGCGCCCTGCTCGTAGGCCTTCTTCGTGTTCGCCTGGCTGTGGTTGACGCAGGAGACGCCGGCGACGAGGAGGTCGCCCGCGGGCAGGTCCCGCGCCGAGTGGTAGTCGGCGGACTCGGGGTCGACGAGGTTCGCGATCCAGTGCTCGGCGTGCGGGTGGTTCGCCTCGTGGATCTGGACTTTGTAGTCGTTGTGGTTCGCGGCCATGATCGTGGTGAACCCTGCTGCTTCGATGCCCTGGGTGAGGCCGCCGAAGCCGCTGAAGAGGTCGACGGCGATGAGGTCGTCGTGGCGGAACCGTCGCTGTCGGGTGGCCGGCCGGTGGGTTGCGGTGCGGGCGCGGGTTTTGGTGGTGCTCACAGCGGCGGCCTTTCTGCCGTGTTTTGGGGCGTTTCGGACACGGTTCCCTGTCGAACGTGTGTTCGTGCGGGAGCGTGGATGCTGGGCGGGTGGATGGCGGCGTTGCGGACGGGCGCGGGGCGTCGTCGGCACCTGGAGGGGACTGCAGGTAACTGCGTCCCATGTACGGAGTTCCGTTTTGAGACCGTCTGGTTTGTCATGCTGCGGCCCGTTTCCGCACCAGCCGAGCCACGCACGGGCACCGCGCTTCGAGCCCGGATGCCGCGGTGCAGGCCTGTCCGGCGTCGGCGTGGCAGTTGGGGCAGGGGTCGGCGAGGGCGGCGTTGATCTGGTAGGCGGCGAGGACGGCGCGACGCTTCGGTGGGGGCTGGGGTGCGTTGCGGGCCTGGATTCCGACGACGATGTCGGCGATTTCGCGGGCGGTGGGCATGAACGCGTTGGTGCGCTGGTGGATGTGGATGGCTTCGGAGACGATGTCGAGGGGCAGCCCGCCGAGGATGTCGGTCCAGTGGCGGAGGGCGGTGTCGGTGACGCCGATCCCGATTTCTTCGAGGATCGCCTCGATGTCAACCCGGTTCATGCGGCGTCGCCTTCCTCGGTCGCGTCGCCGGTGAAGGCACGGAACGCGGGCTTGGGGCCCTGGCCTTCGCGCAGGAGCTTCCACAAGGGTTCGAGGTGCCGCGGGGGCTGTTCGAGCTGTTCGCGGGTGCGGGTGAGGCGGGCGCGGAGTTCGGTGGCCTGTTCGGGGGTGAGGGTGATCTCGGGGGTGCGGCCGTGGGCGACGGCGCGGGAGTAGCGGTGGGCGGTATTGGGGTGAAATCCCATGTCCTGGAGGGCGTAGTTGGCTTCGTCCATGAGGCGGCGCCGGTCGTCGGGGAGGCCGCGCAGGGATTCGAAGTAGGCGGTTTTGGCGTGGGCGATGATGGAGGCGGGGATGGGCCGGTAGCCGGGGGCTTCGTTCTGGTAGGCGTGGTCGACGCCGGCGAGGAGTTCGTCGTGGCTGAGCCGGGAGTCGTCGAAGGCTTTGGCCCAGGCGACGATCGCGGTCTGGCTGGGGGTGGGGAACCAGAGGTCGTAGCCGGAGCAGCGCTGGAGGGCTTCGCGGGCGGTGTCGATGGGGCTGGGTGTGGCGGTCATGCGATCTCTTCCACGTAGTCGGCGTCGAGGATGGTGAGCAGGGGCCGGTCTCCCCCGCGCCCGGTGGGCAGGGCGGTCTGGTTGGTGCCGGGGATGAGCCCGAGGCTGCGTTTGGCGGCTTCGGCGGCTTCTTCCCAGCCGAGGACTTTGCGGTCGTTGTAGGCGAGGGGTGTGCCGCTGTTCGCGGTTGCGGCGGGTGCGCGGCGGGCTTTGACGGCGTCGTCGACGAGGTGCCGGAAGAGGCCGAGGCGGGCGTCGGGGCGCGCCATCCATGTTTCGAGTCCGGTGGCGATGTCGTCGGGGTCGACGCCGGCGTGCAGCAGCGCGGAGGCCTGGATGGCGAGCGCGGTGCGGGTGGGCTGGGAGAGGCCCTGGGTGGCGTGGCGGACGAGCTTCCAGCCGTCGGGCGGCACCGCGGGGCCGGTGGCCTCGGTGGTGGGTTCGCGCCGCGGCGGTTCGTCGTGCGCGTCCGCGTTGCTTACGTAAGCAGCGCTAGGTACGTAAGTAGAGTTCTCTTCTTCTATCTCTATCTCTGCTACGTTTTCGCTAAGCGGATCGCTAGCAGCTGCTAGCCCGCTGCTAGGCCGTTTCGGGGTGTTCCGCTTGGCGTTGGCCGCCTTCCGCAAACCGCCCTTCTGCCCGGCTGACCTGGCCTTTTCTTTGGCTGCGTCGACCTCGGCGCGCGTCTGGTTATGCTGCGCGTAGTCGTGGAAGATGACGCAATTCTGTTCTGCGTCTTCGGAACAGACGCCGGTAGCGAGAACCGCTTTTCTGTTCCGATCTGTTCCCATCTTCCGCCACGCGGGGAGCGCGACGCGGCCGTCGGTGAGGTACTCGCGGCAGTGCATGATGGCCTTGACGATGAGCCACTTCTGGGCGTCGTTGAGCGACGCGAACTTCGGGTGGCGGTCCATGTCGACGGCCAGCGTGATGAAGATCCGGTTGTCCTTCGGCACTGCGTGGGTCCGTCCTTTCTGCTCGTGCGGGGTCAGGCGCTGCGGAGGCGGCCTCGCCGGTCGGCGAGGTTGCGGCGGTCGCTGGCCCGGTCGCAGGTCTTGCAGCGGCGGTGGCCGCGGCTGTCCCGGCGGGTGTTGGCGGGCGTGTACCGGTGACCGTTGAGGCAGACAGGCCGGTCGGCCAGGCGGATGCCGGTGGCGGCCCAGTCCGGCTGCACGCGCGGGTCGTCGATATCGAGGCCCTCCCACGCCAGCGGCGCGGCGAGACCGTGTTTGCGGGCCGTTGCGGCGGCACGCTGGCTCGGCCCTGGCGTGCCGGACAGCTCTTCGTAGAGGGCTCGGACGGCGGCCCAGCGGCCGTAGGTGACCCGCTGGGCGTTGCAGATCTGGCTGATCGTGCTGCTGTCGATCTCGAGGCGCTCGGCGATGTCCCACCGGGTCCAGCCGAGCGCCTGCAGTGCCTGGATGCGTCGGGTGGCGCCGATGGCGAGGACGCGGTGCTGGCGCGGGTGCGGGAGGTGTGTGACGGCCAGGATCCGGGCGGCCAGGGTCACGGTGATCTGCGCGTGGAGAGGCAGGTTCTGGATGACCTGGCGTGAGCACTCGGCGACGTAGCCGATCATCTGCGGGGTGACGCCGATGGCGTGCAGCTCCATGACATGTTCGACGACCGGCACGACGTCGGTGTAGAGCTCGATGCCGTTGGCTTTGCGCCACCGGTACCGCTTGGTGTCGAGGGTCCGCGGTGCGAGATCGCTCATGCTGCGGCCTCCTCGGCGAGCTTGCGCTTGCGGCGGCGCAGCAGGTGGTCGCCGGCCTTGCGGTCGATCTGCAAGGCTTCCGCGACCTGTGTCCCGGTCCAGCCGTGTGCGACGGCGTGATCGAGGAACGCTTCGCGCTCGGCGGCGGGGATGGTGCCGGCGGGCGCGGTGTGCTGGCCGGTGATGAGGCGCGCCAGCAGCACCTCGTCGACCCCGGCCTCGGTGTCCGGGCTGTCCATGGCCGGGACCGCGTCCGGGTGGTCGATGTCGATGTCTTCCCAGGCCATGGGAGACGCGAATCCCTGGTTGATCGCCTTCTTCTGCCCAATCGTCGAGGGGCCGGGGCGGCCGGAGAGCCGTTCGTAGGCGCGGTGGATCGCTTCCCAGGTGCGACCTTGGATGACGGTGACCCGCATGACGCGTCCGATGGTTGCGACGTAGTGAAGTCCGGATGCCTCGGCGATATCGCTGTAGCGCCAGCCGATAGCCAGCAGGGCACGGATGCGTCGCTGGGCACCGAGTGAGGGCACGTACCGGTCCGCCTGAGCGGGGCAGGGCACGTGCGACACCTGCAGGAGCCTCTGCGCGTGCTGGGCTCGGGCTGTCGGGTAAACGCGCAGGCGATAGTTCGCGACGGTCTTCTGGGTGAGGCCTGCCGCGGCGGCGATCGAGCTGTCGTTGAATCCGAGCGACACCAGCCAGCACACGTGGTCCTGGGCGGGTGTGGCGTCGACGATCGTGGAGGGTGCGTTGCGGGCTCGGCGCAACCTCCAGAGCTTCTGGGCCTTGTACGTGCCGAGTACGGGCACCGTGGAGGCGGTCGGGGTCATGCTGCTTCGCTTTCAGGCACGGCCTGGATGGGCCATTCGGTGCGGACGCTGGAGAAGTCGCGGTCGTTGCGGCGCAGGTAGTCCCGGAACCGGTGGGCTTCCTCCCGGTACCAGTGGGTCTGGCGCTCCATCAGCTGGTCCGGCGTGTAGTCGGCGAGATAGGGGAAAACGCGCGGGAGTTTCCAGGCGAGGCGTGCCGCGGCGAGGGCGTCGGCTTCAGCGTCGTGCGCGTCCTCGAGGCGCATCCCGTAATGCATCATCACCGCGGACAACTTCCGGGAGCCCTTGCGGAATCGGTCGACCTGTTTGTCGAGGACGAACGGGTCGACGACGAGGCCGGCGACGGCGAATCCGGGTGAGTGCGCGGCGATCAGGGACAGGTCGAAGGACCCGTTGTAGATCGCCAGCGCGCGCCCTTCGGCCCACACCGCCTGCAGTTCGGTGACGACGTCGGTGACGACGTCGGCGTGGGGGCGGCCGTGCTTCTGGACGTACTCGTCGTCGTAGCCGTGGATCTCGGTGGCCGCGGCCGGGATCGGGACGCCGGGGTCGGCGACCCAATGCCGGCGGGCGACGTCGCCGCCGTCGATCCGGAGGACGCACGCGGTGACGATCCGCGCGGTGTGCGGGTCCGGGCTAGTTGTCTCGAGGTCAAAGCTGGCCAGGGGCAGGGTCGTCCAGCTAGTCACGGTCGCCCCGTTCAGTGGCTGCGGCGATGGATTCGCCGGGCAGGACGTAGATGGCGTGCAGGCCGGGGTTCGCGTTGGCGTAGCGCAACGCCTTCAGCTCCTGGTCGCCGAAGTTGACGACCTCGTAGCAGTCGCCGCCCTGCCCCGGCCGAGATCCCTCGACCGGGTAGACGAGCCACGAACCGTCGACGACGTCGGAGGCCACCGTGAGGTTGTCGCGCCGCATCACTGCTCCGGCGGGATGTCGGAGTAGTCGGCCGGGGCGTCGGGGACGTGCCCGTCGGACGGCGCGGCCTGCTCAGCGCTGACGGTGTTGGCGCGGTCTTTCCACAGCTGCACGAGTCGGTTCCGGTGCTGGCCGAGGTTGAACGTCTTGAGTAGGGCGACGATCGTGTCGAGCGCTTCGTGGGTTTCGGCCCGCTCGATGTCTGCGGCGATCTCCTCGGCCTGCTCGGCGGTAATCAGGGGTGGCCCAGCGGGGAGCGGCTCGACCACGTACGGCTTGCGCTGCCCGCGGGTGACGGTCAGTGCGAGGGTCAGCTTCCTGGGGATATCGGACATGTGGGAGATGCGGATGCCACCGACCTTCTCGGGACCGAAACGGATCTCGGGGTCGCGGTAGATCTTCAGGCGGCGGCCCGTGTATGCCTTGGCGTCCGCGCCCCAGGCGTTGATGAGGACCCGGATCATCGATTTGCCCGGTCGGTACGGCCGACCGGGGCCGAACTCGGCGGTGACGATCTCGACCGGCTGTTCGGCGTTGCCGCGGCGAGTTTCGACGATGGTGACCACGCGCGGTCCCGACATCAGGTCGTCGGCGTTGATCTGGTCGGACTTGGGGGCGGCGGCGTCGGAGATGTCCATGTCAGAAGCTCATTTCGGTGAGTTCGCGTTCGGTGGTCGGCAGGCCTTCGACCGCGGCGCGATAGCGGCGGATCATGTCGGCGGCGGTGTCCTCGAAGGCCTTGCCTGCGGCGAGGATCGCGTTGAACCAGCGGCGGTCCGGGTAGACCCGTGTGACCCACATCGGCATGCCGCCGGCGTAGCTGACGTAGTCGAGCCAGGACCGGCCGGAGACGAGCAGTCCTGCCTGGCACTGGGCCATGTTGTCGGCGGGGACGCGTCCGGCGAGGATGTGTTCGACGTGGATCTTTGGGCGTCGGGACTTGATTTCGATCAGGCCGTCGGCCCCGACGAGTCCGTCCGGTGAGTAGCCGAGGTGGAAGCCGGGGTATTCGCGGACCATGAAGCCGGTCTCGGTGACCGCGGCGTAGTGCTCGCTGTACTTGTCGCGGGCGCGGGGTTCGTCTTCGATGCCGCGGAACATGTCGTCGCTCATGAACACCGGGTCGGTCCAGCCGGTGATGCGTTCGGCTACGAGCAGTGCCGTGAGGCTGCGCGAGGTGTCGTTGTTGGCGACCTCGAGGACGGTGTGTGCGGCGTGACGGCGTGCCATGTCGGCGCGTTCGGCGTGGAGCGACTTGATGGTGGTGTCGGCGTGGACCTTGCTGCGGCAGGACTCGCTGGGGGGCGCGTCGCAGGCGGGGCAGGTGTAGTCGATCGCGGACAGTTTCCGGGCGCTGATGAGGCTGCCGATCGTGGAGGCGGTGAGCATTCCGCAGCGCTGGGCCAGCCACTCGTCCGAGCCCTGGATGAGGTTCGGATAGAGGACGAGGCGGGATTGCGGCCATTCCTGGCTGCCACGCTCAGCGCGGGGGAGTTCTTGGTGCAGAGCGGGATTCACCACAGGGGGCTCCAATGGGCCAGCCAGGGTGCGGCGCCGAGGAAGATGCCGAGGGCGATGCACCAGGCGTATGCGGTCGAAGAGTTCTCGGCTCGTCGGAGCCGGGATGTAGGGTGCGGGGCGGTCATGCTGCGGAGTCCTTTCGTCGCGCGGTGTGACCAGCCAGTCCCCCAGGGCCATGGGGGGCTGGCACCTAACAACTTGGTGCAGTTCATTGCACTGCATTACAGTACGTTGGACAGAACTCTTTCGCAAGGCGTTGTGCGTTGCGCACCAGTTGCGCACCCTGTTGCGCGGGGTGTTGCGCGCGACGAAGGACACGTCTCTTACACGGGAACCGCCCTGAACTGGGCAGATGACGGGTATCGTGGGAGGAAAGTCACGGCTCGTTACAGTTGACTGTCTTCTGTTGCGCTCTATTACGCGATAACATGCGCAACGGAAGGAACCACCCACTTGCGAGAGGCACGCTGATGATCGAAGTCGTGGCCCCGCCACCTACCTCCAGCCGATGGTGGCCATACGTGTCGTCGAACATGGAGGCCAGCGGGGTGAAGGACGTCGTCAGGCTGTCCGAGCTCACGGGCATTCCGAAGTCCACGATCTACAACTGGGGACGGCAATTCGAGAGCGGCACCGGGAGTTTCCGGACCGATGTCGATCACGTGCGGCGCATCGCCTACGCACTGAACCGTCCGGTGCTCGAGGCGTTTGTGAACGCCGGACTGCTGTCCCGGGACGACCTGGACGAGGACGTGCCGCAGGTGGCGCCCCCAGTCGAGGACCTGACCAACGATGCCCTCATCGCCGAGATCGCCCGGCGACTGAAGAAGGCTGGGAAGGATGCGGCCGCCGCGGAGCCGAGCGAGGCGGAAGCCGAGGCACCGGCGCGCGGTAAGCCGGGCCGGCGGCGGGCCACGCCGGTCGGGCAGGTGGTTCGCCGGCCGAAGCCGCGGGCTTGATGCGCCCATGACTTGACGTTCAACGAGAACGGCCCCCGCCGATGGCGGGGGCCGTTTCAGTCTCTGTGCTCAGTCAGGCTGCGGCGCGCTGGGCGCGGCGGGTGATCTCGATGGCGCGGACGCGTTCGGCGAAGGGGTCGCCGTCGTCGACGGGGACGCTGATTTCGGTGTGCCAGGTGCCGTCGGGGGTCTGGATCCAGGCGTCCTGGGCGCTGGGTCGGTGGACGAAGGCTTCGACGCCGAGCTGGCAGAGGACTTCGAGTTCGTCGTCGGTGACGCCTCCGGGTCCGTCGTGGTCGCGCGGCCACACCCCGACGCCGCCGTCCGATTCGACGGTGAGGTGCCCGATCTCCTTCCACATCTGCCCGTCGTCGGAGAACCAGTAGGCGGCGACGCGGTCGGGCGGGTGGGTGGTGACTCCGAGGTCGGCGACTCCGTCGGAGAGGTCGGGGTGGAGGGGGATGGGATGGAAGGGGCTGATCTTGGGGCCTGGATCGGGGCTGAGCGTCATTGGTCGTCCTGATGTCGTCGTGATGTCGGGTGAGGCCCGTGGTGCTGCGTGCCGCCCCGGCGGGATGCCGGTCGGTAACCGAGTGGCGTGTTGGTGGGGTTGACGCGGGTTACGCTTCGGTAGCGTTATTGGAGTCCGATTGTCACCTGCGTCCGTCCCTCCGCTGTCACATCTGGGCGGTTGACCTGCGGCTTCCCCCGACGGAAGTGGCGCAGCTCAGACCCGGATTTTGCCGGATACCTAGCCTCTAAAACGAGGTTGCCCGAACTGTACTACTAAGATTCTGAGTACCACAACAGACCCCTCGGCCCGTTACCAATCCGTTGCCAAGTGCAAGTTTCATGGCGTGTCATGTGGGTATCGGTGCCCCATATATGTCTCATTTGAGGCTACGGTGAGGCGGTGACGGAGGCTCCACGAACGCTCGACCAAGCGCTAGGCAGGGTGATAGCCCGGCGCCGTGAATTGCAGAAGATGCCGGACGGGAAGCATATGACGCAGGCGAACCTGGCCGAGTTGCTCGATACGTCGACTCCGCGCGTGCGGAATTTCGAACAGGGTCGGCAAGCGGTGCCGATCACGTTCCTGTGGCAGCTCGCGGGCTTGTTTCATTGTCGCGTCACCGACCTCATCGATGAAGCCGAGACGTTGCTCCAAGCAGCGGGGATCACGCCAACGGCGCCGAAGCCGAACGCGGCGATGCGCAACATCGGGCGTTCGCTGGGCTGGTGAATGGGACCGTCTAAACCGCTTACCGTATGCGGTTTCGGACCCCCGCCGACCACGCACGATATACAGTCCGATTTGTGTCGGTTGTAGGTTGGTTCGTGGTTGCTGTCGGTGTCGCGCGGCTGTCGATCTGGAGGGCGAGCCCGCGATCGCATCGATTCACCCTGGCATTGCTGCTTACCGGAATCGGGTTCCTGCTGCCCGCAATCGGATTCGACTTCGGCCAGAACGGCGATGGAGAGTCTTTCTGGGCGAAGTTGGTCTACACCCTCGTCGCGGTGATGGCGTGCGAGCTGTACGGGTGGGTGCTGCTCGACGGCGCGGCGGCCGAGATCACCGAGGGCGACTACGACGGCCACAAACGCTGGTTCAGGCCCGCGGTGTGGGCGTGGCGGTCGCTGATCGCGATGACCGCGGTGGCGCTGATGATCCCCAACGCTCCCCTGCTGGGCACGCTCGCGCTGGCGGTGGTGATCACCGTCGTCGCGGGGCTCGGTGTCGCCGCGCTGGTGCGGGTGCTGCGCGGTGCGCGGGCGTCGACGAAGTTCGCGGCCGCGGCCCTGCCGGGGGCGGTCGGGGTGATCCTGCTGGGTTTCGTGGTGGTGGCCGTGTGGGGCTCGCGCAGCGACCCGGATTGGCTGGCGCATCACGAGGCGCTGGTGCAGACGATAGTGACCGCGCCCGCGGCTATCGCGCTGGCTATCGCTGGGCTACTGGGGTTGTGGGTGGCGCTGCGGGACCGTATCGCGGCGCGGCGAGAGGCGTCGCAGAGGTCGTGATCGGGGCCGCTGGGCGGGCCGTGAGGGTGCCCGCTCAGGTCGTCTACAAGCCGTCCGAGGACCACCGACAACACCCGACAACACCGAACAACACCAACAAAGCCCAGGTCACACGGGGTTCTCGTGGAATCCCTGTGACCTGGGCCTTTGCGGTCTA
>NZ_BAGK01000166.1 GCF_000308795.1 Nocardia thailandica NBRC 100428
ACGAACCGGCCGGGATCGCCGTCGCTGCCGACGGCGGCGGTCAGCTCCAGGTCACGGGCGGCACGCACCGCCGCGCAGACAGTCTGCCCGACTTTTCCGCGTGCCCCGAGCACCCCGACCCGAACGGTCACCGCACCTCCTCGGCTGGTCGACGATCGGTTCAGCCTATCGCCGCGACGAGCGCGGCCGGTCGGGTGGCTCAGGAATAGTCTCGGAAGGTCATGACGAAGCCGACCATCGCGATCACGAACAGCGCCGCATAGGCGACGATCCGCAGCACGAGCCAG
>NZ_BAGK01000165.1 GCF_000308795.1 Nocardia thailandica NBRC 100428
AGCCCGACGGTGAGGCCCGGCCGTCCCGCGATCTCGCGCACGCCGAGCAGGACACCCGGGGCGAAGGAGTTGCGGTCGATGGAGTCGTGACGGATGGTCAGCGTCTCGCCCTGGGTGCCGAACAGCACCTCCTGATGGGCGACCAGCCCGGCCAGCCGCACCGAGTGCACCCGCACCCCGTCGACGTCGGCGCCGCGGGCGCCCTCGAGCTCGGTGGTCGTCGCGTCCGGGCTGACCCCGACCCCGGCCGCGGCGCGCGCGGCGGCGATCAGGCCCGCGGTGCGGTAGGCGGTGCCCGAGGGCGCGTCGGCCTTGTTCGGGTGGTGCAGCTCGACGACCTCGACCGACTCGAAGAACCGCGCCGCCTGCTCGGCGAACCGCATCGACAGCACCGCGCCGATGGCGAAGTTCGGGGCGATCAGGATCCCGACCTCGGGATGCTGGGCGAGCCAGCCGCGGACCTCGGCGAGACGGACCTCGTCGAACCCGGTGGTGCCGACCACGGCGTGGATGCCGTTGTCCACCAGGAACTTCAGGTTCCCCATGACCACGTCGGGGTGGGTGAAGTCCACCACCACCTCGGTCCGGGTCTCGG
>NZ_BAGK01000164.1 GCF_000308795.1 Nocardia thailandica NBRC 100428
GACCGAGGTCACCGCCTCGGCCTCGGCGACCAGTTCGGCCTCGGCCACGATCTCAGCCGGCGGCGCGGCCTCCACCGCGGGCGCGGGTTCGGCGCGCACGGGGGCCGGCTCGGGCGCCCCCGCGGGGCGGCTGGCGGCACGGCGTCGGGCCTTGCGGCCCTCGGGTTCTGTCATCGGAGCACTCCCACCGCAGCGAGATCTGCGGCCAGTTCGTCGAGCTGAGCGGTGGACGGCATGAGCTGCGGCAGGCGGGGTTCGCCGACATCGACGCCCAGCAGGCGCAGGCCGCCCTTGGTCATGGCGACGCCGCCGAGCCGCGACATCGCGGCGTAGAGCGGCATCAGCGCGACATTGATCGCGCGGGCGCGCGCGACGTCACCGGCGGCGTGAGCCGAGTGCAGCGCGCGCAGTTGCTCGGGCACCAGATGCCCGATCACACTGATGAATCCGACCGCGCCCACCGACAGCCACGGCAGGTTGAGGCCGTCGTCGCCGGAGTAGAAGTCCAGGCCGGTGCTCGCGATGAGGTCGGCGCCGGCGCACAGGTCACCCTTGGCGTCCTTGACCGCGACGATGTTGCGGTGCTCGGCGAGGCGGCGGATGGTGTCGGTCGCGATCGGTACCACCGATCGCGGTGGAATGTCGTAGAGCGTCACCGGCAGATCGGTGGCGTCGGCCACCGCGGTGAAGTGCGCGAACAGGCCCTCCTGGGTGGGCCGCGAGTAGTACGGCGTCACCACGAGCAGGCCGTGCGCGCCCGCGCCCGCGGCCGCGCGGGCCAGGTGGATCGAGTGGGCGGTGTCGTAGGTGCCCGCACCGGCGATGACGGTGGCGCGGTCGCCGACGGCGTCGACGACGGCGCGCAGCAGATCGGTCTTCTCCGACTCGGTGGTGGTCGGCGATTCCCCGGTGGTGCCGGAGATGGCCAGCAGGTCGACACCGCGGTCGACGAGGCGGGCGGCGAGGGCTACACCGGCGTCGACATCGAGCTTGCCCTCGGCGCTGAAGGGGGTCACCATCGCGACACCGACCGTGCCGGACGCGCGCAGCTCCGCTGGCGTCGATTCACCGTTCGTCATGGTCGGAAAGGCTACCCGGTCACCGGAGCGGGCTCGACACCCTAGCGCCCCTACGGCCTGCCGGTGCGGTTTCGGTGGGACTCCCCTCCCCGGCGATGACGTCGAATCGTGCCTTGAATGACGTCACCTATGGCGTCACACTGATGTCATGGATCTGAACACGCACACCGCCCGCCTGCGCGAGGAACTCGTCGCCGCGGCCGCGCTCGGTGACGAGAAGACGCAGGCCACCGCCGCCGCGCTGGCCGCCGCGGTGGAGAGCTCGAGCCGCCTCGTCCTGCTGGCCGCGCTGTCCGAACTCGCCGGTGAGGTCAGCGCCGCGCTGGGCGACCGGACGGTCACCGTGCGCCTGGACGGCACCGACGCGGTGGTCGACGTGCGCAAGAACACGCCCGAGCCCGGGGCGGACAATCCCTCGTTCGAGGAGATGACCGGCGACATCAGCCGGGTCACCCTGCGCCTGGTCGAACAGCTCAAGTCCCGGGCCGAGGAGGCCGCCGCGCAGAGCAACCAGTCGCTCAACGCCTGGCTGTCGGGCACCGTCAGCGAGGCGCTGCGCAACCAGATGCGCGGGCGGGGATCGGACTGGACCAAGGACTGAGGGTCACAGGGGTCACAGAGCTCACAGCAGCGCCGCCAGGTCGCCCCGCTCCCCCACCACGACCTCGTCGAGCTCGAGCCAGTCGGCCATCTCGCGCAGGGCGCCGGTGAGCGCGGCGGCCGTGGCCGCGGTGGCCTGCCCCGGCTCGGCGAAGGCGCCAGGGACCAGCAGGCGCCCGTTCGCGCGATCGGCGCGCAGATCGACCCGGCCCACCAGCTCGCCGTCGAGCAGGAACGGGAAGACGTAGTAGCCGTACACCCGCTTCGGCTCCGGGGTGTAGATCTCGATCCGGTAGTGGAAACCGAAGATGCGCTCGACGCGCGGGCGGTGGAACACCAGCGGATCGAACGGGCACAGCAGCGCGGCGCCGCTCACCCGGCGCGGGGTGGCCGCCGCCGGATGCAGGTAGGCGGGCGCGTCCCAGCCCTGCACCGTCACCGGCACGAGTTCCCCCGCGTCGACGAGGTCGGCCAGGGCGGGCGCGGCCCGGCGCTTGTGCAGGCGGTAGTAGTCGCGCAGGTCGGCCTCGGTGGCCACGCCCAGCGCCGAGCTCGCCCGGCGCAGCAGCTCGCGCACCGCCTCGTCCTCGGGGACCTCGCGGGCCAGCACGTCGGCGGGGACGACCCGTTCGGTGAGGTCGTAGTGGCGGGTGAAGCCGACGCGGGTCGCCGTGGACAGCTCGCCCGCCGCGAACAGCTGTTCGGCGACGATCTTGGTGTCGGACAGGTTCCACCAGCTGCCCGGCGGGCGCGGCCGGTCCAGCTCGAGGTGGCGTTCGATCTCCCCGGCGCTCGCGGGGCCGACCTCGCGGACCACGTCGAGGATGTCCTTGGCCAGGGTCGGGTTGCGCTCGATCACCCGGCGCGCGTGCGCCCAGCGTCCGTCGGCGTATTCGCCCATGCGCCACCGCATCAGGGCCCAGTCGGCGACCGGGACGAGGGCGGCCTCGTGCGCCCAGTACTCGACCAGCCCGCGGGGCGCGCGTGCCGAGTCGGACCACGCGGCCGAGTCCAGCAGGGCACGGTCGTAGGGGCCGATACGGCTGAACACCGGCGCGTAGTGCGCGCGGACCACCGCCGACACCGAATCCAGTTGCAGCAGGCGCGTTCTGGCGAGCACGTCGAACACCGATCGCCGGGTCGCCCGCGCCGGTCGCCTGCGCCCGAAACCCTGTGCCGCCAGCGCCGTCCGCCGCGCGGCCGCCGCGCCCATCCGCTCCATGCCCGCAGTCTGACAGCAGGGTCCGACAGGTTCGCCCCGCCGCCGGGTCAGCTCGACATCCGCACCGTGCCCGCGGTGTCGATCTCGGTGCGCCGGTCGCCGCCGGGTCCGGTGGCCAGCACGGTCGCCACCCAGCGCCTGCCCGCGGGCAGCACCCGCACGGTGACGTGCCCGCCCTCGGCGGCGGCCAGCTCGGTGGCGGCGGCGCGGATCACGGTGTCGCGCACCGCCGGGGCGACCGCGGCGAAGCCGCCGTCGTCGAGCAGGGTGACCTCCACCCCGCGGGCGCGCGCCGCCCGGGTCGCCCCGCTCAGCGCGGCCGTCGCCAGCTGGGGCGCGCGCAGGGAATCACGAAGTTCCGCCTCGAGCAGGCGGCACTGTTCGCGGCCCTCCGGCCCGAGATCCTCGCCGGCGGCGATGCGGTCGAGCAGCGGCCGGGCGACCCGGTCGAGGCGGGCCAGCTGCCGTGCCCGTTCGGTGTCGGCGGCCAGGATCGCGGCCTCGGCGGCGGCCGCGTGCGAGGCCTGGGCGCGCAGGTCGCGCAGGGTCCGCTGGGCGGGCCGCAGGATGGCGGTGAACACCGTGACCGCGGCGACCGTGGCGATCGGGGTCAGCATCCGGACCAGGCTGCCCGCGGGCCAGCCCGTGAACACGCCCATGGTGCCGATGACGGTCGCCGTGGCCACCACGCCGATCCACGCCGGGACCGCCCGGCCGCGCAGTACCAGCATGGCGAGCACATACGAGGCGGCGTAGGGGGTCCACAGCTGCTGGGCGAAGCCCGAGCGGCCCTGCACCCACGGCACTGTCAGCGCCGCGGCCACCGGCGCCGCGCACATGACCAGCACGGTGGCGGGCCACGGCAGCGGTTCGGCGGGCACCACCAGCACCGCCAGGGTCGCCACGGCGAGCAGCACCAGCGCCGGCAGGGCGTGCCACCACGGCATCAGCTCGAAGTTGACCCGCATGTACATGACCACGGTGGCCTCGAAGATCAGCACGAACAGCCAGGCGGCGCCGCCGCGGAGCCCGAACAGGTCGCGCACCCCGAACCGGAGTTCGCGCTCAGCCATCGCTGCCCCACACCAGCGTCACGGTGGTGCCCTGCCCGGGGCTGGACTCCACGAAGGCCGCGCCGCCCGCCAGCCGGCTCATGCGCCCGCGGATGCTGACCGCCACGCCCATCCGGTCGGCGGGCACGCGCGCCGGATCGAACCCGGCGCCGTCGTCGCGCAGCACGACCCGGATCCCGCCCGCGCCGATGGTCACCGTGACCGCGCGGCGCGCGTCGGCCCCGGCGTGCCGGACGCTGTTGCGCACGGCCTCGGCCAGCGCCGCCCCGAGGACGTGCACCGTCTCGGTCGGGACGGCCAGTTCCGCACCGCGCGGCGGGGCGGCGGCGACCTCGATGTCGGGGCACACCGCGTGGACGGCGTCGCGCAGGGACGCCACCGCCGCGGTCGCGTCGAGCCGGTCGGGGACGGTGGCGACCGCGGCCATGTCCAGCTGGCCGAGGGTGTCCGCGGCCTGGGCACGCAACCGGGGGGTCGCGCGGGTGGTGCGGGCGGCGTCGAGCAGCGTCGACAGCACCGCGTCGTGGATGAGCCCGGCGAACCGGGCCCGCTCCCGCTCGGCCGCGGCGGACGCGGCGAGGGCGGCGGCGGTGGCCCGTTCCTGACCGGTCTCGCGGTCGACGCGTTCGGCGACCGAGCGCGCGTAGGCCACGCACCACAGGAACAGCGCGGTGAGCCCCAGCGCGCGGGTGTAGTCGCCGACGACCGAGGCCGTGGACGACTCCGGCACCACGACCGCGTTGGACGCCGTGGTCACGGCGGTCAGGATCGCGGCGTAGCCGACGGCGACCGGCACCGGCCAGGCGAGGGCGGCGGCCAGCACGCCGAGCACCGCGGCGCGATAGGGCCAGGACGCGAAGGTCCCGCGCATGGTCTCGGTGTAGATCAACGGATTCATCGCCGCGGCGAGCAGGAAGCACACGGCCGCGCCCGCGGCGACGGGCCGGATCCGGTCGAAGGGTCCGCGCCAGGCGGTCAGCGCCAGCGGCACGAACATCGCGAAGGCCAGCGCGACCTGCACGATGGACCACACGGTCAGGCTCTGGCGTACCTGGTTGATCACCTCGGGCGACTCCAGGGCCATGACGATCAGCGCCCCGATCCCCACCGACACCCCGAGCCTGCGCAGGATCTGTTCGCTGGCCGCGTGATTGATGTCGGCGGCGGCGACACTCACGTGCGCGGCGCCCGTTCCGGCACGGGCAGCCAGCCGTCCTCGACCGCGCGCTTGTACAGGTCGGTCTTGGTGGGGGCGGGCCTGCCCGCGTCGGCGTACTTCTGGCGGATGCGGCCGAGGTAGTCGTTGACGGTCTGCTCGGACAGCCCCGTCAGCCGGGCCACCCGCGACGCCTTCTCCCCCGAGGCGTAGAGCATGAGCACCTCCTCCTGGCGCGGGCTGAGCCCGACGTCGGAGAGCTGCGGGTCGCCGTCGATGGCGGCGGCCCAGTCGGTGGTCACGACCTGCTCGCCCGCGGCGGCCTTGCGGACCGCGTCGACGACCACGGCCGCGCTCTCGGACTTGCGGACCACGCCGAGCACCCCGGCGCGGGCGGCCGAACGGACCAGGTAGGCGTTGTCGGCGCCGGTGAACACCAGCACCTCGATGCCGTGCGCACGCAGCGCGTCGACGTTGTCCTGCGGGGTGGAGCCGTCGGGCAGGCGCAGATCGAGCACGACCAGGTCCAGATCGGTACCGCCGGACAGCAGTTCGGCGACGGTGCCCGCGGTCCGGACCAGCGCGAGGTCCGGCTCGCCCGCCAGCATGGCCGCCAGGCCGAGCGCCACCGATTCGTGGTCCTCCACCATCCCGATGCGCCGGGGCGCCCCCACTTCGCTCACGAGTCCATCCGTTCGCTCCACGCGCCGCGAGGTGTTCGCGCCGACTTTGCGTACCGCCCGGATTTTCTACCGCATCCCCCACGCGGGCGGGAGACACCGGAATTCGGGGCGAGCTCAGTCCATCAGACCCGCGGCGACCGTGGCACCCAGTTCCCAGCACCGCTCCAGATCCGGCTTCGCGGGCGGCCCGGACACCACCACGGGCGCGACGGCTTTGACCCAGCCGAGCCCGGTGGTCGCCCGTTCGACGCTCGTCTGCGCCCCCTCGGTGCCCTCGTTGCCGTGCACGTAGAGCCCGTAGGGCCGTCCGGTGGTCGAGTCGAGGCACGGGTAGTAGAACGTGTCGAAGGCGTGCTTGAGCGCCCCGCTCATGTAGCCGAGGTTGGCCGGGGTGCCCAGCAGGTAGCCGTCGGCGGCCAGCACGTCGGAGGCCGTGACGGCCAGCGCCGCGCGCCGCACGACCTCCACGCCCTCGATCTCGGGATCGGTGGCCCCGGCCAGCACGGCCTCGAACATCGCCTGGGTGTGCGGGGACGGGGTGTGGTGGATGATCAGCAACCGGGCCACGGCCGGCCTACTTTCCCTCGCGGTCGAGTTTCTCCAGGGCGACGGCGCGGCGCATGGTCTCGCGGGCCCGGGTGCGGTCGCCCGCGTAGTCGTAGGCGCGGGCCAGGCGGTAGGAGACCCGCCAGTTGTCCGGGTCGGCCTCCCATTCGTCCTTGACCCGGGCGAACAGCGCGTCCGCGGCGTCGCGTTCGATGCGGCCGGACGGGCGGCGCGGCAGGTCGTCGGTGTCGAGCTCCAGCCCCTCGTCGTGGATGCGCCGGGCCAGGTGCTGGTGGTCGAGGGCCGCGCGCACGCTCGACCACACGATCCACACGCCGACGATCGGCAGCAGCAGCATGCCGATGCCGATGCCGATCCCGGCGGGCTTGCCGTCGGCGATGTAGGCCACGGCCAGCCCGCCGAGCCGCACGAAGTAGTAGACCAGCGCCAGCACCAGGAAGGCGATGAGGGCGACGGTCTTGAGGATCTGGGTGTTGGCGCCCGACCGGTCGGCCGCGGCGCTCACAGATCCAGGAACGGGTCG
>NZ_BAGK01000163.1 GCF_000308795.1 Nocardia thailandica NBRC 100428
GGTCGGGCTACTGCTGGGTGGCCTGGCCCTTGTTGATCTGCGGGGAGGGCGCGGGCGCGGCCTGCTGGCCCGGGTTGATCGCCTGCGCGCCCGCGTTGCCGGTGGGCAGCGCGTCGCCGCGCATGGAGGCGCGGATCTGCTCGAGCCTGCTGTGGCCCGCCATCTGGATGCTGGCCTGCTGGACCTCCATCATGCGGCCCTGCACCGAGTTCTGCGCGAGTTCGGCGGCGCCCAGCGCGTTGGCGTAGCGGCGCTCGATCTTCTCCCGCACGGCGTCCAGGCTCGGGGTGGAGCCCGGCGCGGACAGGGTGGAGTCCATCTGCTGCAGCGAGGCCGAGACCTGCTCCTGCATCTTGGCCTGCTCGAGCTGGGACAGCAGCTTGGTGCGCTCGGCGACCTTCTGCTGCAGCAGCATGGCGTTCTGCTCCACGGCCTTCTTGGCCTGCGCGGCCGCCTGCAGCGACTGGTCGTGCAGGACCTTGAGGTCCTCGACGGCCTGCTCGGCGGTGACCAGCTGGGCGGCGAACGCCTCGGCGGCGTTGGTGTACTGAATCGCCTTCTCGGTGTCGCCCGCGTTGGCGGCCTGATCGGCCAGGGTGACCGCCTGGCGCGCGTTGGCGTTGAGCTTCTCCACCTCGTCGAGCTGGCGGTTGAGCTTCATCTCCAGCTGACGCTGGTTGCCGATCACCGACGCCGCCTGCTGCGAGAGCGCCTGGTGCTGGCGCTGCGCCTCTTCGATCGCCTGCTGGATCTGCACCTTCGGATCCGCATGCTCCTCGATCTTGGAGTCGAAGAGGGCCATCATGTACTTCCAGGCCTTCACGAACGGATTAGCCATCGATTGATCCCGCCTCCATCTGCTGCGTCGCTCGTGCGACTGGTGGTGCGCGACCGTCACGCACCAGATATGTGCTTATCCTTCACCATGCGGCACCGGGGAAGGTGGCTACCGCCCGCTCGACGCCTCGAAGAGAATCTATCCGTTCTCGGTGCCCCCGTGCAGGGTGTCCCCGCACCGGTTCGCGTCATCCCTTCACGAGTACCAGCATGTCGGCCCGGGGCGCGGGAATGACGATGCGGGTGTCGAGCGCCGAGGCGGTGACCCCGTCGGCAGGCGCGGCGGGCTCCGGCGCCGGTTCGGTGGACCGGGTGGCCGGTCCGGTCAGGGCGGGCTCGCGCGGCGCGGAGCCGTCCGCGCCCGCCATCAGGGTGCTCACATCCCACAGGACCCGGGACAGCGGCACGTCGAGGGCCTCGCAGATGGCGGCCAGCAGTTCGCTGGAGGCCTCCTTGCGCCCGCGCTCGACCTCCGACAGGTATCCGAGGCTCACCCGCGCCGAGGTGGAGACCTCGCGCAGCGTCCGGTTCTGGGCGAGACGCGCACGCCGCAGACTGTCCCCGATTGCCTCCCGCAGCAGCGTCATCTCGTTCTCCTCACCTCGCGTGTCGCCGCCCGCAGGCGACGACCACCTTCTTCCGGCACAACGTCGAGCAGCCGCCGATGGTTCCCGCCGGTCTCACGCCAGGGTGGCGGGGACCGCCGGGACACAGCGCAACAGCTCCCGCACCGCGCTGTGCACCGCACCGATCCTGATCGTCCACCGGTCGCCGGGGAGTTTCAACCGCACGACTTCGGTGTGATCTCCTCCGGCCAGTCCGAGGTATACCGTGCCGACCGGATGCCCGTCCTGGGAATCGGGCCCGGCGACCCCGGTCAGCCCGATTCCCCAGTCCGCCTCGCAGCGCACCCGCGCCCCCACGGCGAGCTGTTCGGCGGTGGTCGCCGCGACCGGCCCCTCGGTCCGCAGCACCTCGGCCGAGACCCCGGCCAGGCTCGCCTTGAGGTCGGTGGCGTAGACGATCAGCCCGCCGCGCAGCACCGCGCTGGCGCCCGGCACCCCGGCCACGGTCGCCGCCAGCAGGCCCGCGGTCAGCGACTCGGCGGTGGCCACCGTCTGCCCGGCGGCGGTGAGCGCGGCGACCAGCTCGGCGACGGGCGCCTCGGTGGTCAGCGGATCGGTCACGACCGCGCCCGGGGTCCGGCGAACCACAGCCGCGCGGCCTGGCCGACGTAGTCCAGGCCGGTGATCACCGTCAGGGCGACCGCCGCGTACATCAGGATCATGCCCGCGGTGAGGAACGCCCCGGACAGCGGCAGCACCAGCAGCGCGACGGCCACCGACTGCACCAGAGTCTTGAGCTTGCCGCCGCGCCCGGCCGGGATGACCCCGCGCCGGACCACGACCAGGCGCAGCAGCGTGATCCCGATCTCGCGGCCGCAGATGACCAGGGTGATCCACCAGGGCAGATCCCCCAAAATCGACAGCCCGATCAGCGCCGCACCGATCAGCGCCTTGTCGGCGATGGGGTCGGCGAGCTTGCCGAAGTCGGTGACCAGGCCGTATTTGCGGGCCAGTTGCCCATCGAACCGGTCGGTGACCGCGGCGAGGCCGAACAGGCCCGCCGCCACGATCCGCCAGCCCGTGTCGTGCCCGCCGCCGGCGAACAGCGCGAGCACGAACAGCGGGACGAGCACGATGCGCGCGATGGTCAGCACGTTGGCGATGTTCAGCAGCGGGACCGGGTTCTCGGCCTGCTCGGGACCGGCGTGCGGTAGCGCCCCGCTCCACCCGCGATCGATCTCCTCGGGTTGCACACTCATGCCCTGCCCTCTCGGGCACCGGGCGCGCCGCGGCGGGCGGACCCGGCTGCGCGGACGCCACGGCACCGGTTACCGCCTGCGCTGCACGGTGTTTGCTCGCGCGCAGCGGGCCGACCGATCCGGTCATCGATACCGACGTGATGCGGTGAGCGGAACGACAGGATGTGCGGCACATGTTCAGACTATCGGTTCGGCGGCCGACTACTGTGCACCCCATGACCTCTCGGGGACCACGCGGTGGTTCGACCAGCGACGCGCATCACTCCGCGCCCTCCGCGGCGCCCGCTCCCGCCGTGCGGGTGCGACGCGCGCGCACCTCCGACGTCCCCGAGATCAAGCGCCTCGTCGACGTCTACGCCGGGCGCATCCTGCTGGAGAAGAACCTGGTCACGCTGTACGAATCGGTGCAGGAGTTCTGGGTGGCCGAGCTCGACGGGCGTGTCGTCGGCTGCGGCGCGCTGCACGTGCTGTGGGCCGATCTGGGCGAGGTGCGCACCGTCGCGGTCGACCCGTCGGTGAAGGGGCACGGGGTCGGCAGCCTGGTGGTGAGCCGCCTGGTCGCCGTGGCCCGCGAGCTCGAGCTGCGCCGCCTGTTCGTGCTGACCTTCGAGACCGACTTCTTCGGCAGGCACGGTTTCACCGAGATCGAGGGCACGCCCGTCACCGCCGAGGTCTACGCGGAGATGTGCCGGTCCTACGACACCGGCGTCGCCGAATTCCTCGACCTGAGCTACGTCAAGCCCAACACCCTGGGCAACACCCGCATGCTGCTGAACCTCTAGTCCCGTCCGCACCCTCACCGGCAGAAAGCAGAACCGTGGCAACCTTCGCCGTCCACTACACCTACACCGAGGCCACCGCGGCCGCCCGGCTGGCCAACCGGCCCGAGCATCGGGCCTGGCTGGAGAACCTGGTCGCCGAGGGCGTGGTGCTCACCAGCGGCCCCTACCCCGACGGCACGGGCGCGCTGCTGATCTTCAAGTACGACGACGAGGCCGGCCTGCTCGACCTCCTCCCGGAGGACCCGTTCAGCAAGCTCGGCCTCGTCGAGGCGGTGCGCGTGGTGGAGTGGCAGCCCGTGATGGGCGCCCTCGTCGAGCACACCGCCTAGGAGACGCCCCGGCCCGCCTGCTTCGCGCCGTTGCGGGTGCGCAGCAGGCTGGCCACGGTGGCCACCACCAGGATGCCGATGATCACCGACAGCGACAGGCCCGTGGAGATCTCCGGGACGCTCACGTGTTCGCCGCCGTTGATGAACGGCAGGGTGTTCTCGTGCAGGGCGTGCAGCACGAGCTTCACGCCGATGAAGGCCAGGATCGCGGCCAGGCCGTAGGACAGGTAGACCAGCCGGTCGAGCAGGCCGCCGATGAGGAAGAACAGCTGCCGCAGACCCATCAGCGCGAAGGCGTTGGCGGTGAACACGATGTAGGGCTGTTCGGTGAGGCCGTAGATGGCCGGGATCGAGTCGAGCGCGAAGAGCAGGTCCGCGAACCCGATGGCCAGCAGGGCGAGCAGCAGCGGGGTCACCACGCGTTTGCCGTCGATCTTCGCGACGAGCTTGTCGCCGTGGTACTCGTCGGTGGTCGGCAGGATCCGCTTGGCCAGCGCCACGATGCGGCTGTCGCGCTGTTCCTCGTGCTCGACCTCGTGCCCGCTCTCCCGCAGCAGGTTGACCGCGGTGTAGACCAGGAACGCGCCGAACAGGTAGAACACCCAGCTGAACACGCTGATGGCCGCGGCGCCGACGGCGATGAAGACACCGCGCATGACCAGCGCCAGCACGATGCCGATCAGCAGCACCTTCTGCTGGTAGATGCGCGGCACGGCGAACGTGCTCATGATGATCAGGAAGATGAACAGGTTGTCCACCGAGAGGGCCTTCTCGGTGACGAAGCCCGCGTAGTACTCCCCGCCGTAGGTCCCGCCCCATTTCCAGGCGACGAACCCGCCGAAGGCCAGGGCGAGGCCGATGTAGACCGCCGACCAGAAGGCCGATTCGCGGAAGGTGGGCTCGTGCGGGGTGCGCACGTGGGCGAAGAAGTCGAAGACGAACAAGCCGAGGATCACCAGTCCGGTGATCACCCATTCCAGTGCGGTCACCTGCATGCGTCGGTCCGTTCGATGAGGTCCATGGGTCCATCATGCCCGATTTGTCCGTGATGCCCGAATTAGCCGGGTTGCTGCGCGATCGCCGCACCCGTGCCGCCATGATTCCACATCCGGCGCACCGGCCTCGGCCGCCGCACGCAACCGCAGGCCCCGGCGAAAATTCGTTTCCCCGCCCCCGGCCCGCTTGCTACCTTCGTCACATCACCCACCCGGCACCCGGAAGGAGCGAGACCGTGAGCGAATTCACCATCGGAGCGATGCGCTACGACCACGCCGGCCTACGCTCCGGTGCCGTGCACCCGGGCTCGCCCGTCGACCCCGTCCGGCGCGCGCAGCGCTGACCGTCCGGCACCACCCGACCCGCTCCGCGCCACCGCGGGCCCGACCCCGGCCCCGGTCGCGGCGCGCACCCCTTCCCCCGTAGCCCATCGGCAGAGGCACCGGTACCGGGTACCGCCACGTGCGAGTTCGACTCTCGCCGGGGGAACGGCCGCATCCGCGGCCCGGGTCACTCCTCGTCCGTCGCCGCGCATCGGTGCGCGCGCACGGCCAGAGCAAACCCGGCCGGGATCACTCGGCTTCCGCGGGGGCGTCCCCACCGCGGATGGACCACAACAGCCCTTCGAGTTCGTCCGGCTTCACCAGCACGTCACGCGCCTTGGAACCCTCGCTCGGCCCGACGACCCCCCGGGTCTCCATCAGGTCCATCAGACGGCCCGCCTTGGCGAAGCCGACCCGCAGCTTGCGCTGCAGCATCGACGTCGAACCGAACTGGGAGGTCACCACCAGCTCGACCGCCTGCAGCAACACGTCCATGTCGTCGCCGATGTCGGGGTCGACGTCCTTGGCCTCGCCCGCCTTCGCCGCCGTGACGCCGTCGGTGTAGTCGGGCTCGGCCTGGTTCTTGGCGAAGTCGACGACCGCGTGGATCTCCTCGTCGGAGATGAACGCGCCCTGCAGGCGGGTCGGCTTGCCCGCGCCCATGGGCAGGAACAGGCCGTCGCCCATACCGATCAGCTTCTCCGCGCCGGGCTGGTCCAGGATGACGCGCGAGTCGGTGAGCGAGGACGTGGCGAAGGCGAGGCGCGAGGGCACGTTGGTCTTGATCAGGCCGGTCACCACGTCCACCGAGGGACGCTGGGTGGCCAGCACCAGGTGGATGCCCGCCGCGCGCGCCTTCTGGGTGATGCGCACGATCGCATCCTCGACGTCGCGGGGCGCGGTCATCATCAGGTCGGCCAGCTCGTCGACGATGGCCAGGATGTAGGGGTAGGGCCGGTAGACCCGTTCGCTGCCCAGCGGCGCGGTGATCTGCCCCGACCGCACCTTCTTGTTGAAGTCGTCGATGTGGCGGACCTTGTTGGCCTGCATGTCCTGGTACCGCTGTTCCATCTCCTCGACCAGCCACGCCAGCGCGGCCGCGGCCTTCTTGGGCTGGGTGATGATGGGCGTGATCAGGTGCGGAATGCCCTCGTACGGGGTGAGTTCCACCATCTTGGGGTCGATCAGGATCATCCTGACCTCCTCCGGGGTGGCGCGGTGCAGCAGCGAGACCAGCATCGAGTTGACGAAGCTCGACTTACCCGAGCCGGTGGAGCCCGCGACCAGCAGGTGCGGCATCTTGGCCAGGTTCGCCGAGACGAACTCGCCCTCGATGTTCTTGCCGAGGCCGATCACCAGCGGATGGTGATCGTTGCGGGTGGACGGGGCCTTGAGCACGTCGGCGAGGCGGACCAGCTCGCGGTCGGAATTGGGCACCTCGATGCCGACGGCGGACTTGCCGGGGATCGGCGCCAGCAGCCGCACGTTCTCGGTCGCCACCGCGTAGGCCAGATTGCGGTGCAGGGCGGTGATCTTCTCGACCTTCACGCCCGGCCCGAGCTCGACCTCGTACCGGGTGACGGTCGGGCCGCGCACGAAACCGGTGACGGCGGCGTCGATCTTGAACTGCACCAGCACCTCGGTGATCGCCTCGATCATCGATTCGTTGGCGGCCGAGCGCTTCTTGGGCGGGTCGCCGTCGAGCAGCAGCGTCAGCGGGGGCAGGGTGTAGTCGCCGTCGGGCACCCGGTCGGTCACGAACTCCGGTTCCGGCGGGGGCGGCGGCGTCTGGTCGACGACCTTGGCGGGCGCCTTCTTGCGCGCGGGCCGCGGCGCGGGCTCCGGAACCTCGGGGGTGATCGGCTTGGCGTCCCGCAGCGGGGGCTCGCCCAGGGCCTCGGTGACCGCGTCCGAGCCGCCGAACTCGTCGGGCGGGTAGTTGTCGGCGGGGTTGCGGCCGCGGCGCCGGGAGGTGGTGCGGTGCAGCGGGAAACCGTCGTCGTCGTAGTTGTCCGGATCGAATCCGTCGGCGCCGTGCCCGCTGTCGCCGCCGAGCCCGAAGTACTCGCGCAGCCGTTCGGGCACCTCGCGCACGGTGGTCCCGGTCAGCAGCAGGACGCCGAAGACCATGGCCAGCAACAGGACCGGCACCGCGAGCCAGGGCGTGAGGCCCGCGCCGAGCGGCCCGCCGATCACGTAGCCGACCACGCCGGCGGCCTCGGCCCGGCCCGCGGCGTCGCCGGGCGACCCGGCGGCCAGGTGCCAGATCCCCAGTGCGGGCAGCACGACGAGCGCGCCGCCGAGCACGAGCCGGGGCCGGATCTCCGGATGCGGCTCGGTCCGCATGAGCACCACCGCGATGCCGGTGAACAGCAGCGGCGCCAGCGCGGCGGCCGAGCCGGCGACGGCGCGGAACACGTCTTCGAGGAAGCGGCCGACCGGCCCGCCCGCGGACAGCCAGACCGAGGCCGCGATGACCACGCTCAGCGCGATGAGCGCCAGCGCGGCGCCGTCGCGGCGGTGGCCGTGCTCGATCTCCCCGGCCCGGCTCAGCGTGCGGGTGGTGGCCCCGACGCCGCGCGCGAGCATGGTCCAGCCCGACCCGATCCCCCGGGTGACCACGGTCAGCGGCGCGGTGTTCGCCGAGGCCCGTGGCGCCGCCCGGCGGACGGGAGCGGTGCGCCCGCGCGCCGCCGACGCCCGCGCGGTGGCCGGACGGGATCGTGCCGGTGTCGTCTTCCCCCCGGCCGATCCCGCCCGCGCACGAGAGTTCGCGGTACTGCGGGACTTACCTGCCATGTGCCCAGGCTAGCCGCTCGGGCCCCGTGTGGACCATCCGCAACACTGGTCGCCGCCCGTCGCGCCCGCCACATCCGTACAGATGCCCAGGTGGGGGCACCCGCCGCCCAGGACCGGCGATCGGGCCGCCGGACCGCGTTTCGCGACGCGGGCTTATGAATTCCTTACCGAACGTTTGTGAGCGGCTCCGGCGCGCTGGCGCACCGTGGGGCCCGATCTGTAGGTTGACTCACGGTCCATCGGGTCGTGGACCCGTTGAAATGAAGGGGAACCACCGCAGTGAAGAGACTTCTCACCAGTGCCGCCGTGCTGATCGCCACCGTCGGCTCCTTGCTGGCCGTGTTCGGCACCGCGCCGGCGATGGCACAGTCGCGCAGCTACTACGGCGCCATCGCGGTGTCGATCGACACCGGTCACTACAGCTTCACCTACAACTACTCGAGCTACTCCGAGGCCGAGTCGGCGGCGGTGTCGAGTTGCCTGCGCAACGGGGGCGGATCGGACTGCGACGCGAAGCTGTCCTGGCGCAACGGCTGTGGCGCGCTGGCGATCTCGAAGGGCTGGTGGAGCTACGGGTCGGGCGCGACCATCACGGCCGCCAAGAACAAGGCGCTGTCGAACAACCCGGGCTCGGCGCGGATCGAGCACTGGAACTGCACCTCCGGCTACTCGCTGTAAGTCCGACATCTTTTCCCGCCGGGACACGCGCCCGGCGGGGCACTCTTGCTAGGGGAGATCCGTGAAGAACCGTTCGCTCAAGACCGCGGCCGCGATCGTGCTGGCCGTCACCGCGCTGGGGCTGAGCGCCTGCAGCTCGTCCGACGACTCGGCCTCGGGCCCGTCGACCTCGGCCGCCGCCGGCGGCGGGGCCTTCGAGAACGGCAAGGGCACCGACGGCAAGGAGGAGGGCGCCGCGCCCGCCACCACCACGCCGCCGAACCTGCCCAAGCCGACCGCCGACGCCCTCAACGCCCGCATCAACAAGGCGCTCTCGGGCCAGCTCACCGACCAGGAGAAGCTGACCTACATCGAGGACGCCGACCGCGACCCGCAGCTGGTCGACAAGTTCGTCGAGGCGGCCAAGAAGAACAACGTCAAGGTCACCATCGTCAAGGTGGACGACCCGAACGCGGGCAAGCTCAAGGCGGGCGCCGACGTCACCATCGACGGCAAGCCGGTCAACAACGCCTCGGTCGAGTTCGTCGCCGTGGACAAGGACTGGCTGGTCTCGCACGACTTCGCGTGCAACATCGTCAAGGCCGCGAAGCTGGACTCCGCGGCCTGCCAGGCCTGATCGGCCCCCACACCGACGAAAACCGCCGGAGGACCAGGTCCTCCGGCGGTTTCGCTGTGTCCGGCGTCAGACGCCCATGACCGTCGGGACGATCATCGGGCGGCGGCGGTAGGTGTCGGCGACCCAGCGGCCGACCACCCGGCGCACGCCCTGTGCGATGCGGTGGGTGTCGGTGACGCCCTCGCCCGCCAGGCGCAGCAGCTCGGTCTCCACCAGTTCCGCGGCGCCGTCGAGCGCGGCCGGATCGTCGGAGAACCCGCGTCCGTTGAGTTCCGGTGTGCTGACGGCCTTTCCGGTGGTGGCGTCCACCACGACGGTGATGGCGATGAAGCCGCCCTCCCCGAGCACCAGCCGGTCGGACAGGGTCGACTCGCCCACGTCGCCGACGGACAGGCCGTCGACGTAGACGTGACCGACCGGCACCCGGCCCACGATGGAGGCGATGCCGTCGACCAGGTCGACCACCACGCCGTCCTCGGCCAGCACGACCCGCTCCTCGGGCACGCCGGTGGCGACCGCGAGGGCGGCGTTGGCGCGCAGGTGGCGCCATTCGCCGTGGACCGGCATGGCGTTGGTCGGCCGGACCGCGTTGTACAGGTAGAGCAGCTCGCCCGCCGAGGCGTGACCGGAGACGTGCACCTTGGCGTTCTGCTGGGTGATGACGGTGGCGCCGAGCCGGGCCAGGCCGTTGACCACGGCGAACACCGAGTTCTCGTTGCCCGGGATCAGCGAGGACGCCAGCACGACCAGGTCGTCGGCGCGGATGTTGATCTGGCGGTGCTCGCCGCGCGCCATGCGCGACAGGGCCGAGAGCGGCTCGCCCTGGGAGCCGGTGGAGATGAGCACCAGGCGGTCGCCGGGCAGCGAGGCGGCCTGGTCGAGGTCGACGACCAGACCGTCCGGCACGCTGAGGTAGCCCAGATCCTGGGCGATCTGCATGTTGCGCACCATCGAGCGGCCGACGAAGCAGACCCGGCGGTTGTACTTCTGGGCCACGTCGACGACCTGCTGGATGCGGTGCACGTGGCTGGCGAACGAGGCCACGATGACGCGGTTGCGCGCCTTGCCGATGACGTTGTCCAGCACGCCGCCGATCTCGCGCTCGGGGGTGACGAAGCCGGGGACCTCGGCGTTGGTGGAATCGACCAGGAACAGGTCGACGCCCTCGTCGCCGAGGCGGGAGAACCCGGCCAGGTCGGTCAGGCGGCCGTCCAGCGGCAGCTGGTCGAGCTTGATGTCGCCGGTGTGCAGCGCCACGCCCGCGGGCGTGCGGATGGCGACGGCGATGGCGTCGGGGATCGAGTGGTTGACCGCGAAGTACTCGCACTCGAACGGGCCGTGCACGGTGGTCTCGCCCTCGGCGACCTCGTGCAGCTTGGGCTGGAGCCGGTGCTCGCGGCACTTGGCGGCGACGAGCGCGAGGGTGAACCGGGCGCCGATGACCGGGATGTCGGAGCGCATGCGCAGCAGGAACGGCACCGCGCCGATGTGGTCCTCGTGACCGTGGGTGAGCACGATGGCCACCACGTCCGCCATCCGGTCCTCGATGGGCCGGAAGTCGGGCAGGATCAGGTCGACGCCGGGCTGCTGGTCCTCGGGGAAGAGCACGCCGCAGTCGACGATGAGCAGCTTGCCGCCGAACTCGAAGACCGTCATGTTGCGGCCGATCTCGCCGATACCGCCGAGCGCGAACACGCGCAGGCCGTTCTTCGGCGCGGCGGCGGGGTGCCGAGGCGATCCTGCGCGGCGGGCTCGCGCGGCTCGGCGGGCGCCTGGTCGCGG